>NZ_JSYI01000024.1:0-93777 GCF_001023515.1 Diaphorobacter sp. J5-51
CAAAACATCGGGCGTCATCGCCTGGGATTTCCGGACCTGTTGTCTAACAAAGCCGAGGCTATGGCGAAGGAACTCAAGCGCTTGACGCCAGGCGCCGAGATTCGTGCGCTGCCCGTGGATGTCAGGCAGGCCCAATTGGGAGAGCTGGACCTGCTCATAGATGCCACCGGGGAAGAATCCCTCGGGCATTGGCTGTGCGGCCACTATCCGCCTCCGACTCCCATGCTTTCGGTCTGGATCGAGGGGCCGGGAACGGCTGTCCGTGCGCTCCTGAGGACGAAAGCATCTAATGCGTGCTATCGATGTCTTTGGCATAGCAACAGAAGAGGCGAGCTCCGTTCTACCATTGATCCTCTTCCTGCCATTTTGGCGGGGCATGGATGCGAGGGCTTGTACGTGCCATTCCCCGCTTCGGTGTCGGTGCACGCTGCCAGCCTGGGCGCTGAGATGACCCTTGATTGGGTCAACGGCGTCTATTCCCCCGCGTTGCGAACCAGGTTGATCGACCGCGCCCAGCAGCTTGCCACACCCGATTGCGATCCGCTGCGGGATCGTGAATGTCCCTTATGCAGTTCATGAGTTCTTGGGCGGCCGACGACAACAGAACGCTGCTGCATTTTTCGAAGTCCACGCTGGAGACCTTCCGCCAGCATGTCCAGGTCAGTGACTCTGACTGCGAAGCTGGGGGGCTGCTGCTCGGCTCGGTCCATGGGACTCACATGCTCATTGAGCAGGCAACGGTTCCTACGGCATGGGACAAACGGTTTCGCTACCTGTTCGAGAGAATGCCATTCGGCCACGATGCCATTGCACGGGCTCGATGGACGGCGAGCCAGGGAACCATCCGCTATTTGGGCGAATGGCACACCCATCCGGAAGACAACCCCAGCCCGTCGGGCCTCGATAGATCGGAGTGGAACCGTCTGTCGGCCAAGCGTCGGGATAAGCGACCAACGCTCGCTGTCATTGTTGGCCGAAATGCCCTGTATATTGAGTTGGTGCCAAGTTCGGGCCAAGGATCAGTATTTTCCCCTGTGGAATAGCGACACAACAAACCAATGTCGTCCCAGCGTGCCGACATCGGGCTCGCGGGCAACGCAGTCGCTGGACGTCCGGCAGCTTCAATCGTTGTAGACAAGCTCACCACAGGCCCCAAATCTCATGCTCGAAAGATATCCACCTTGGTTTCAAGGCACTTGCGAAGACTCAGATCGTTTGCACCAACCTCGAACCAACCCCCAGGCTTCTGGTAGAAATCGAGGCCTC
This sequence comes from Diaphorobacter sp. J5-51, assembly GCF_001023515.1. Classification (NCBI taxonomy): domain Bacteria; kingdom Pseudomonadati; phylum Pseudomonadota; class Betaproteobacteria; order Burkholderiales; family Comamonadaceae; genus Diaphorobacter; species Diaphorobacter sp. J5-51. The sequence continues at coordinate 1,267 of NZ_JSYI01000024.1, forward strand.
GCCCGATCTTGATGATCCATCCGTTATCCAGTCGGATTTCGCGGTCATGGATGTTCGGGTTGAGTTTCACCTCTAGCTCGACATCTAACTCCAGCAGACTTTGCTTCAGCTCATCGAGCTTTTCGGCGATGTCGGCCAACTGGGTCTTGTCGTCGTAGCCGGTGATCAGGCTGATCTTCTTCACGGTGCCAGCCTTCAGTACCGTCTCGCAGAAGCGCACGAAGTTCTGAATCTGGTGCTGCAGCCGGATGTACGGGTCTTCGATGACGACGGACTTCGCGCCTTGCAGGTAGGGGCCGAGGATCGACTCATAGCTGTACCCGGTATCGCCATAGAGGATGGTGAAGTGCTGTTCCTTGAGCTCGACCGATGACGGAGCAACCACCGTTGGTGCCGGAGCAGCCTGTATCGGCGCCACTGGAGGTTCCACTGCTGCAGCAGGCGCCGGGTGGGCGACGGGCTGCACTTCGACTGCCTCAGCAGGCTGGCCATCCGCCTGGCTCAAACGACGACGAGCCGGTTCTTGCGTCGCGGGCGCATCCTTCGACTCCGGGCAGAAGACCACCACTTCCTCACCGCTGGCCTTGAAGTAGGACAGGTTGATGCGCGCAAACTCGTCATCCGGCTTGCGCTTGTTCATCTGCTCTTTGACACGACGGCGGCATTCCGTCGCATAGGCCACGTATTCCTCGAACTCTTCGTCGGTCGGTGGCCCGTTCGGATGCAAGACCTTCAAGAAAGCGCAGACGGTTTTCTTGATGCCTTTCTCGTCACGCCCCTCAATCGACTTACCGAGCCGGATGCGCTTGCTAACTTCTTCGTACCGGTTCGTGTGCTTGAACTGGTAGTGGAAGGCCTCGGCCAGGTAATCGGTGATGAATCCGTAATTACTGGTCAGGAACTCGCTACTGTTCTTGGGCATCTCCCAGCCCGGGATGTACGCGGCGAATCGGTCCATCACGGCCAGGTCGAGCTCTGGCGGAAGTGGTTGGAATAGGTCGTGCTCGTTGGAATTGACCACCTGCTGTACAGACACATCGATGTTGCCGACAAAACTCAGGCTGGCATCGGCAATGACTTCGGCCCCGCGCGAAAAGCGCCCGTTGGCCATGAAGTCTTTCATGATCTGGATGGTGTCCGGATCGCGCACTTTGATCCCACCGACCTCGTCAAAGGCGACCGTGTCCCAGAAGCCGACCAAGCCCACCTTGCGGCGCGCGTTGTTGTAGAACAGCGTTGCCTTGGTCGCCTGGCCGCCCGAGATCAAGGTGGCGTAGGGCGAAAACTCGCTGAAGAAGTAGGACTTTCCAGTGCCGCGCGGGCCCAGCTCGATGTAGTTGTAATTGGGCTCCACCAGCGCGGCCAGCCTGGCGATGAAATGCATCTGAACGCGCTTCGAGAGCTTACTGGGCTCCAGACCCACAGAGCGCAGAACCGCCGCGATCCACTCATCGCGAGTGAAGGCTGCCCGGCCTTCCGCATAGCGGTCAAAGTCGAAACGGGTCAGTTGGATCGGGCGCAGGTCCTCGATGGAAAACGCGTAGTCGTCCTCATCGATGTCGTTGTGCGCCAGGGTGACTTCGGCCCAAATGCCGCCTTCCAGCAGCCTGTCGTTGTCACGGTAGAACTTCTCGCCGATGGCGATGCGTTGCGAGTTGAAGTTCTCCAGCGATGCCCAGTGGCGCTTTTCCTTTTCGACGTAACGAACGTGGACCTTGTCGATGAAGCGATGCTTGCCCTTGGTGGCCACCTTGGACTGAGCGGCATTGGCTTCGTCGGGGCGAACGTAGTTCTCCTGCAAGGAGGACAGCACCGCCTCCATGCCGGCATCCATCTCCGCCTGGTCGTTGCTGGCGCAATACTTGGCGAGCAGGAACTCCAGGACGAACGTCGGGACGTTGGTGCCTTTCTTGATCCGATGCAGCAAGTCCTTGCGAAGAACTTTGCCGTCGAAAGTGGCGTTCAGCTTTTGGTCGAGTTCGTCCATAGGGCTCACTCCGTATAGTCGGTTTCAAGCGCCAGATTGCTGTAGGCCGCCAGGGTTGTGGGGTTCAGCGCTTTGACCGAGAACTTGCCTCTGAACTCATCATCCATCCGCAGCGCAATCTGTTTGCGCTGGCCTGGCATCAGGGTCACGGTCCTGGTCGCGGGGTTCACATCGCCGCCTGGGCGCGGCTCTCCCACCACATTACCCTTGCTGTCCTGCGCTTCCAGCAGGATCTCCACGTTCATGTCTTGCGAGAACATATCGTCGGCCACCAGTATCACTTCGATGACCGGCAATCGCGTAGTGATTCGTTTGGCGCCGTTCTTGTAGCTCAGCTCCACCACCACCTTGCGCAATTCCGCATGGGCAGCGGTATCCAGCCGAGCTACCAGCACAGGTACGACGGCCTCCGCCAGGGATGCCCCTCCGTGGAAATACAGATGCCCCGAGCGATAGGGGGCCATGCTGCGCGGCAGCGCCACTTGAGTGAAATCACCGCGAATGCTCACCTTCTCGGCACTGACGACCAAGCTGTGACCATCTGCGGTGCCGTCGCCCAGCATCATGCGGTCATGCGCATTCACTGGCCATTTGCCCTGGGGCTTCACGCACACATCGCCGGCCTCGGCTTGCGCGTTGAGGAAGAAGCCGTGGTCGGTCACGATGACCGCCTCCTTGAACCCCATGCCGCGTAACTTGTGCAGTGCCACGCGGATCAGCTTGAGCGTGCCGGGGATCAGCCCCAAGGTCGTCTCAGGGTTGCTTTCCAGCTGGCTGTCGATTTCCGTGGAACGCAGCACCAGCAGATCGACGGTCTCTGCAATCTTCGGTTTACCGCGAACAAAATCGTTGAGCGGCATTTCCGCGAAACGATCTCCATACCGCTTGGCCAGCACATTCATGCGCTGCGGGACGTTGCTCACCGGCGCACCCGCCAGCTTGGGCACCAGTGAATCGTTCTCCACCGACAGGGTCAGCCCCGTGCGTGCGCCAGGCAGCAAGCTCGCCATGCCCACCAGCGTGATGGTCGGCAGCTGCGCATAGGCCGCTTGAAGCTCGACCGGCCCGTCCTCGGCCAGCAGCTTTTCCAGCGCAACGCCCAACTCATAGCGCAGGGCATCCACCATCAGGTAGGCCACCTTACGGCCGCTTTCCTTGAGTCGATCCGCCACCAGCCGATCAAAGGCATCGGCGTTGGCCAGGCGCCCGGTGGGCGGCCATCCCGTCGTCTCGACGTGCTTCACAAACACGCCCTGAACCTTCTCCGCCAAGCGCCGATAGCGCGCCCGTGCTTGGCTGATCACTTCATGCATCAAGCCATGCTGATCGAGGAAGTCACCCGCCGCTTGCTCAAACTCGCGCTGCAGACGGTCTGCTTCACGCAGGCTGCCCAGGTAGAAATCGATCAACTCAGCTTGCGAGCGGGCGTGATCCGGGAGCTGGCGCTCAAAATCGTCGCAGGCCTCAACCAGGCTCAAGCCAGACCGCACCAACTCCCACTGAGCCTGGCTTTCGCCCTTGCCGAGCCATACCGAACTCTTGTGGCGGGNTCGGTGTCGCCGCTGACAATGCCCTTGATCGCTGTGCGAAGGAAGGTCCGCTCCTCGAAGGGGAAGGTGTCGCGCTCACCCAGATCTTCAATCGCACCACATAGATCGGTCAGATTGAGTTCAGCCTCAATGGCCTCGGCACGCTCGATGTATGCCGCGCGTGATTTGGGGTCACTCCGCAGACGGTCGCACACATCCTCGACAATGGGTCTGGCTTCCATCGGTGCGTGCGGCACGCCCTTCAATGTGTCTGGCAGGACCACCGGCAAATCGAACACAAACTCGCTGAACAGCACGTAGCGCCACAGTTCATCCGCCAGGGCAGACCACGTCTTGCCGCGCGTCTTCACGCTCAGGCCCAAGGTAGCGCGAAGGAAATCGCGCGCTTCTTGCACCCAGCCTTCCTGCCCCTTGAGTGCTTCGGATTGGCTGATACTCGGGGCCAGCAGTGCGGCCAGAATCTCGCGACCCGACTCCACCCGCAACGTGGCTCGCAACTGGGGCCAGCTCACACCGCCGCCAATGGCATCGATCACGGCAAAGGTCGGCCCAGAGGGAGAAGTGGCAAACACTTGCCGGATCTCGGTCGCGTGATCCGGCCTGGCGCGCAGACACAGGCTCAGATACTCGTCGCCATCATCTTGCGGGAACACCGCGCCGCATTCTGCGTACAGGGCGAATGGATCAGCTTGCTTCTGCTCGTCGGTTTCCGGGCGCTTGGTCGGCACATAGATCAAGACTCCTTCCAGCGGTGCCTTGGGTTGCCCCACCTCACGCAGCGCCAGCAGCGCCGCCTCACGGCTTTCGATACTGCTTTCAGACGCATCTACCACCCGGACCTTGTCGGCCGCCAAGTCGAAACACTGCTCGCGGTAGCGCTTGTCGGCGTCGTACACCACCAAACAGCCGGCGTGCTTCAGGCGCGGTTTCAGCACGCTTTCTCGAATGAATTCCGCAATACTCATAGATGCACGATCTCCAGGTCACCCCAGCGGGACTTCAGGTATTCAGCAACTAACCGCCGGTGGCAGTGTTCAGGAGTCGACTCACTGCAGAGAAGGCATCCACCATCAATGAGATCTTTAGGAACCTTTTCCTCAACTTTTCTCCGAGCCATCAAGTCCATGAATTGCTTTTCATAGCTAGCCCAGTCACCCCCGTTTTTCTTGTATTCGTCGAGGATCTCTTTGGTTGGCGCGAGGTCCGGCCGATGAACATAGTCAATGCGGTTGATCTCGCGAAGGAAGAAGCGAAGATCATCTTTCTTCGTAAACCCTGCGAGTTGGGACACATTGTTCAGGCGAGCATCAACCAGCCTTACCAGGCCTGGCTGATTGAGGCGCGTGAAGAACTGTTCGGCGTTCTTCTTTGTGAATCCGATGGTAAATACCTTCATTGTTTGGCCCCTTCTCGCAGTTCTTCCTGCAGCATTGCCTCATCCTGATAAGCAATCTGCTCACCGTGAACCCGATATGCATCGATGAGAATTTCTTCGCGCGTGTGGAACATGTCGTTTTCGGACATCTTATGGAGCTGGAGCATTCGCGCCTCCATTGCGCGATGCTCTTCCAAATGCCCGTCGGCATGTATGTGCTGCACTGGCGTTCCGGATTCGAACATGCGCCGCGCGACAAGTACTGCACGATGACAATCAAGCGGGTCTTTTTCCGCGCACATCAGCGCGATTTGATACTTTTCCATGCCCTGGCGCAGACGTTCTAGACCTTGTGCAAACAAGGGTTCCTTGGCCAACAGGTCGTACTGCACCTTTCCTTGGCGATAGCAAGCAGGGTTTTCACTTCGAGCCCCTAGCTCCTTGCCGAGGAACACATAGGCTATCTGCGCTTGAGCAAGCGCATTCTTAAGCGCGTCTTTGGAATACTGCGGAAAATGCCGACTGTAGGGATGCGAACGGACATCAGCCAAGGCCGTAACGCCATGCTGCTTCAATAAGGCGACAAACACATCGATTGGATGCGTAGAGTGTCCGATGGTTAGAAGTTCGCTCATCCGCCCGCTCTCTCTTTGGTGATGATCGAGGCCACGAGCTTGTACGCGAACGTCTCCCCATTCTGGTTGGTGTGGGGCTCAGACAGGCTGATGCATGCAACGACTGAAGGAATTCGATACTCTCCAGCCCCTTTTTCCAAGCATGCGCGCTCATACTCCGGATCGGTAACGTCCAGTTTGTAGTGCTGCCCACGGTAATTGAAACTGGCCCGCACGATCGGTTTCATGTCGCCGAAGTCCGGGGCCTTAGGGCCCGCATGAAGAACCATCTCGTCCAGTTCGATCAAGCGCAAGGAGCCGCCATCTTCGTCGATGAGTCCGTCTGGAACGCGATTGTTCCGGTTGTAGTAGGCACTGAATCCGTTCGCCCAGAGGGCCGCAGCAGGGTCAACCAATTCAAGGACGTCGTCCCATGACGCGTTCCCTTTCTTCTTCCAATAGAATCTGTCGTCAATCAGAACATTCTCGCTCTGGTGGCCGTGGGGGCGTTCCTCAATGCACGGAATCTCAATGACATCGAGCAGCTGCGCCGTTTTGCCGTCCGAATAGCGACGATCCAACTCGGAGATTTCGTGCCCTGCTCGATTGCTGATTGGGCGGAACCAGGAGTTATCGCCCGTACGCTTGCCAGCAACACAGCGCCCAGAAATCTTCCTTGAGTTGGCCAGACAAACGATCGTTTCAATACTGTTCGGCGCATCGCTGCTCATTTCACTCTCCCTTTTTCCTTCCGCGAGTTTTCTTCGGCGCTGCCTCGGGCTCGACGTACAGATGCTCCAGACCATGCGCGATCGCAAGCGACTTGTCAGTCTTGCACTTCTCGCGCACGCGCTCCGGCCAGTAGTTCATGGCCAGGTGCGCCCAGTCGTAGTCGCCTTTTTCCAGCTTGGCCCAGGTGTCTTTGAGCACCTTCTGCCAGGGCTTGTGACGGAACAGCGGCCACAGCGGCGCGGCGCTGATCTGCACGCCGTCATCGTGGTTGGGCTTGTAGGTGGGCGCGAGCTTGAGCAAAGTGTCGCGCAGCTCGATCAGCTCCAGCTCGAAGGCTTGCAGGGCTTCGAACTGCTTCTCATCGTCACGCGTGCGGGCCGCAGCCTTGTTGCGCAGCGCCGTCACGTCAGCGCCGACTTCTTTAAGCTTGGGTTCGACGAAGTCGTTGATGGCGGTGTACAGCGTCTGGCTGGTGAGACTGGGGTAATAGACCCACAGCGTGTAGCTGCCAGACGTGGTGGACAGCGGCCAGTAGATAGGCGCTTTGCGGCGGCTCTTGGAGTAGCGCTGCAGGTGGAAGGGGAAGAAGTCCTTTTGTAGCCAGCGACGCACGTCTTCCGGTACGGGAGCCTCGACACGGGCGAGCACCTCTTCAATCAGACGTGCCAGGTCGTGCGGATGGCCCTGGTCGTCCACCAGGATGCCGGCATTGGCGTGGAAGGGCGCTGCGCCGTCCGGCAACATGCCGGGGCTCTTGGCGGGCAGCGGGTCAAAGGGGGCGGGCTCGGGCGGCGCGGCTCGCTCGCCGGTGGCCAAACGCCAGTCAAAGTGGCCAAAGGCCACGCCGACGGCCCAGCTCAATAAGCCGGCCGTCTGGTCGATGAGCGCGGCGTTCTCTTCGTCCTCACCTTCATCGTCTGCGTCTGTTTCTTCATCGTCCGTGCGGGCCGCAGCATGGCTTGCCTGCGCCGGGGCGCGATCCTCTTCGCTAAAACCGTAGAGGTCAAAGGCGATAGCATCGATCTCGGCCTGGATGCGGGCCAACTCCGCTTCGATAGCGGGCGGATCGAAGCTGCCCAGACGGTCGCGCAAGGCTGCTGGCAAGTGAAACGCGTGAGAGCTTTCCTGGATGCCATCGAGAGTTAACTTTTGCTTCCACGCGCGACAAGCTAGTTCAGCTAGACGCTCAGTAACTTCAGCATCCGTGTCAGGGGCTGGCGTGGACTTGATGATCCCAACTTCATATGAGTTAGCGACGCCGCCAGCCTGCGACTTATCTGCAGCGGCCAGCTGAACTTCGATAAGCGAACGGCACGGCTTTGATGAAAGGATTGCCAATGCCGCAGAGATGTCTTTTCTACTGCCGCCATCAATAAAAGCGCTCAAGCCTTTTTCAGAAAATACGCAGCCCGCAGGGAGGAATCGTGGTGAGAAGTCACTTTTCGTTCGGCGAGTCCAAGTAATGCCAGGTTTCAGGTAATCACTCTCCCTGTGTAGAACCCAATTTGCCGAATCACCTAAGTAGGGATATTTTTTGAGAATTGCGGCCTCAAGTTCTGCCGCATTGTCTTTCCAATTAATCTGAAGATGAATATCTGAGTAGAAGGGTGAATAACGTCCCCCTTTTGCCAAGTCGATCCATTTGTCGCTCGGCTCCCGCAGTTCCCACCACAAACGTAGAAATCGGAAATCGTCTTTTGTCGAGCATCCCACTTGTGCCTTCAAGCCACGCTCAGCGAAATTTCTGAATCGAGAAAACGCATCGCCAACACTTGGGTTCATCCAATAGGCAAAGACAGAGCTTGGAAGTGATCCGAAGGTAGATGCATCAACTGAGAATATTCCAAAATCAGATTCGCCAGACCTGAAGGAACCACAGAAATTCTTCAGAGCATCCTCTTTGTTTGAGAACTCTAGTACGCGAATGAAATGTGTCACCTTTGCTTCTCCAGAACGTATGCGGCCGCCTCGACGATGGCATCATCCATTACGTTGATCCCCAAATCGGCCATGACTTCTGGCTGTGCTACGCCTAAGACAATTTCCTCGCGCCACTTCAAAAAACTAGGCAGGAAGAAGCAGGTTCGAGCGGTGATTGCACCTATACGACCACCTGCGCGCAATAGCTCCAGCCCGCGCTCAACCATGATGGCCAGCAAATCGTTCTTGCTGCGTGGGTAGGCTTTGGCGAGCAGGTCTTTCGTATTGGCCGCCAGCGCTCCGAAAGGCGGATTCATCACCACCACATCGAACACCTCACGGCACAGATCGATGAGACGCAGGCCCTGCAGAGCATCCTGGGCAAACAAGCGGCCTTGATATGTGGATTTCGCTGCTTGGGCGAAATTGGTGAGCGCCGCGCGTAGCCGCGCCTCAGCCTGCAGCCAGTTCTCCTGCTCCTGTTGGGCAAACAAGCCGGTGCCCTTGCCCACATAGACTTGGCGAATTAAGTTCGGCAACTCTTGCTCAACCTGGAGCAGCACCCCCATTTCAGGTAGCCCCTTGAGCATTTGCAGGGTCTTCTCGAACAGTTCGGCATCGCGCTTATCGAGGTTGGCCGCGAACTGCTGGCGCAACTCACGCTCTGCTGGTGGTGCAATGGCCGCAACGACATGCCCCCTTCCAATCAAGGGACGGTCTTTGGCCTTCACGCCCGCATCGTGCCAAGCGCGCTGCGCCCGCAGCCACAGCGCCAGCGAGGCGATTTGCGCGGCGCGCGGGTCGATGTCCACGCCATAGATGTTGTGCTCAATGATCAGGCGCGGCACGTCGCGCAGGAATGCAGCCTCGTCCTCGTAGGTCTGGCTCAGTGGCTTGAGCGCTGCCTGTGGCTGGGTGGAAACATCCAGCGAACCGGGCCCATGCTGCTGCTCCCAAGCCCAGGCCTCGCGATAGATCTCGGCAAAGAGATCGAAGGCATACAGGCCGAAGTGCATGGAGCCGCAGGCCGGGTCCAGCAGCTTGAGGGTGCGCGGGTCGCGCAGCTTGGTGGCGGCTTGTGGCGTTTCGTCCGGTTTCACCAGCAGGTATCGGCAGCGATCGCGCAGGCCGGTGGCCCCGCCCGTGGCGTTGAACCAGAGACGCCCGAGGGTGTTGTCCACCAGGAATTCAACCACGTAGCGCGGTGTGAAGAACTGGTTGCGCACGGCCAGCTCGCGGCTGTTGCGCGGTGCCTGGCTGGCATCGCGCATCGCCTTGCGCTCTTCCTTGGAGTTGAAGTACTGGTAGATCCAGCCGATGGTTTCGTCTTCGCTCCACAGCGGGGCGATGTCGGCATCGTTGATCAGGTTCAGCACTTGCAGCAGCGCGGCCTCGCGCGGGAACAGGCGGCCCTGCGGTGAGTAGCGGTCAAACAGACCGGGCAGGTCTTGGGCGAGCTCATCGAACACGCTGAACAGGTACACGCGGTAGGCATCGCCGGTTTCGCCGAGGCCGGTGCCGGCGAGCCGCGCATAGAGCTGAAAGCCCTTGGCCTGAAAGCCGTTGCCGACCGATTCGACCAACAGACCACGCGCCTCGGCCATGCGCAGTGCCGCTAAGCGGTTGAGCACCGTGAAGGCCTGCTCGCGCACGATGCGACCCAGCCCCTGCGTGGCGTTCATATCGCCGCTGGCGGTGTAGTGCGCCAGGGTGTCGCGCAGAATGCGGGCGGTTTCGCGCTGGGCGTCGTTGATATGCCGCAGGCTGGCCAACTCGGCGACAGATCCCGCATTCGGGTCCATGCCGTAGTCGTTCTGCAGCTGGCGGGTGAACTCTTCTTCCAGCACCCGACGCGCGTCGTTGACGAAGCGCTGAAGGCGGTTTCTTGTTATTTGGTCGAATGCCATCGATCGATTCCTATTGTTCTGTGACCGCTTGGAGTGATTCGGGCGCTTGCCAGTCCTGGCCAAAGTGAGCGCGCAGGCTCTCGATGGCGGGTGGCAAGGCGCCGTTGCAGGTCACGCCCAGGTAAGTGGCCGCACGCGTGGCGCCCACGTACAGATATTTGTCGAAAAGCGCTGGATGCAGCGCGGCGAGCTGGTCGATGCCCACGAAGAACACGGCTTCGAATTCCAGGCCTTTGATGTGCTGGATGTCGAAGACGCGCACATTGCTTTCCTGGCCAACCGCCTGACCCTCGCGGCAGGCAATGACCTGGATGTTGTGTTCGGACAGGGCTTCGTTCAGCGCCTCAGCCACCGGTGCCACATCGTCTTCGGCATTCACAAAGATGGCGGTGGATGGCAGCTGACCGACGAAGCGCTCGATCTCTCGGATGCGGTCTGCCAGCCAACTGACAACGATTGCTGTGTCCGTGGCGTGCTCGAGGAGCGCGGGCGCTACGCCGCCACTGTCCACATGCGCGGGCAAGCTGACGTTCTGCTCGGTGCCGCCGACGGCACGAATCATGGCGCGAGCGAGATCGTTCAGTTGCTTGCTTTGCCGGTAGGAGACGGTGATCTCCTTGATGTCGAAGTCGGCAAAGACCCACTTCATTTCGTCAGCGGATCGCGCACCCCAGGTGGTCAGGCGCTGGTTGAAGTCGCCGCAGGCAAAGAACGAGCGCAGCCGTGGATGCGCCAGGGCGGCCATGCAGGCCAGCTGGATAGGCGAAAAGTCTGTCGCCTCATCCACCAAGACCTGGTTGCGGTAATGGCCCAGGATGGGCTGAAGCGCAGACCAAGCGGGGCTGTCGATGTCACGCTGAACGTTGGGCCGGCTGATCAGGTCGCCTGCGGCGCGCAGGATGGCGAGCAGCACAATGTCCAGTTCGAGCGGATGGATATCGCGGGCTTCGAAGCCTTCGTTGCGATACCAGATCCCGGCTTGCTGGTGTTCGCGCCGGAACGCACGGTAGCGCTTCGGCATACCGTCGAGATAGCGTTTGACCGGGTTCACGAAGCGGCGCGCGTTGGTCTGCACCAGCAGACTCGCACCCACTTCGACGCGGTCGGCTTCTGTCAGGCCACGATCTGCCAGCCACTCGATGATCTTGCCGTTGCGTGATGACTTGCTGACCGCGCGCTTTGAGGCTGCAGCCCGAGCTTGGGCACGCACGGCTTGCATGTAGGCGTTGAGCGCGGCGGCACGACCGGTACGCGGTGCTGTGGTGTCTTCTTCCTCATCGGCATCAAGCTCGTCTTGTTCGTCGGCATCGGTGGTCTGGGCTTGCTGCAGGCCATCGATGAAGCGCGCCAACTCATCCAGGAACGCCCGATTGCGATTGAGCTGGAGGTTGAGCGCTGCCTTGATCTTGCCGTCAGAGGCTTCCTTCAGGCTGGCGACGAGCGCCTGGACCTTGGGGAGCTCGGCTGCCAGCGATCCGAAGGTGGACGCCAACGCGCCATCGCCCGCTTGCGGAAGGATGTTGTGCAGCCGCTCGCCCAAGCTCTGGACTTCTGGCACCTTGGCTTCGCGGAGCATGTTGGCCGCTTCATGCAGCTCTTGCACGTAGGCGTTGCGCTGCCATGTGTTGAAATCGTCGAACCACTGAATCGGGCGATCCAGCGCCTCTGCGCTCAGGCTTGGCAGGCTGTCTTTCAGGACAAATGTGCCACTACCCGATGCGGTTCTGAGGACGCCGAAAGCGTTTCTGGCCAGCTCGCGCCGGTAGTCCTGCCAGGTTCTGATGCGCAGATCGGAGGCGGGAACGCCTTCACGCGCAAAAGCCTCCTTGAGGTACTGCTTGAGCAATTCGGTGGGCGTGAACATCAGCCAGCTGTTGGCGTGCGAGACGCCCTGGGCAGTAGCCACAGCTTCAACCAGACGTTGTTCGCCTTCCTCCAGAAAGGCGGTGTCGAGCTTCTGGCCAAGGCGGCGGATCAGGGTCGTCGTCTTACCCGTGCCGGGCGGGCCAAGAATCAGCAAGCGCTTGTCGAGGGGAAGACGGAAGATCTCATCCTGGTACTGATCCAGAACGGGCTGATCGCGCAGCCCCATCTTGGTGATCACGCTGCGGCGCACGCCGTCGATGATATTGGCCTTGACGGTTTCTTCGGCCAGCAGTTGACCCAGGAGGTCTTCGGTGACTTCTTCTCCGGCAACCTCAGTCAGTAGCGCTCGCAACGACTCGATGGTGAGTGGGCCGAAATGCTCAGCTTCCACCACGGTGTCGCGCGAATCCCAGCCATCGGCTAGTGCGGCGGGTCGGAGTTGGGTGCGCTCCAAGACCTCGACAACGGTGCCATTGGGCAGGGTGAACTCGGCCCCGATCGCCAAAGAGGCCAAGCGACCGACCGGGGCACGGTAACTGGCCAGATTCTGGAATCCCGAAACCGGCGTGGTTCGGCAGATGTAATAGGTGCGCTCTTCGCCTGCCTCATCCACAACGACGACACGGGCGATCGCAGGCTCGGCTGCCAATACCTGATAGCTCTCGCGGTTGGCCTGACTGATCTGATCCAGTTTCTGGATGGCCGAACTGGACGTCATCGTATTGACGCTCGCCAAGGCATCGGAGCCCAGCGTTCGCCCATCGTGCAGATTGCGTTTTGCAGCCGTAGCGATGCTGTCGAGCTGGGTGAGCGCCTCGCCAGCGACCTGCTCGATGTGTTGCCTGGATTCGGTGGTCAGCTCCATGCTTAGCTCCCACCTGTTCCAGGCTGTTCACCCACGACAAGAGACACTTCGATCTCGGCATACAGCGCGAGCTGAGCCTTGATTTCGTGGAGTTGCTGAATCAGCGAGTCGATGTCCGCCGCAGAGGTCATCTTCACCGGCACAGCGATCGACTTGGTGAGCTTGGCCGGCCCCTTCTCACCGGTCTTGGCTCGTTCTTCCTCCATACGCTTGCGCAGGCGTTCCTGCCCTTGGCGCTGGATGGAGCGCTTCAGATCTTCGAGGGTGCTGTTGATGTCGTAGTCGCGGGCCAGCAGTTTCTTGAGTCCGGCCAGATCCTGCGTTGCTGCCAGGGCGAGCCCGTCCAGCCGGTTTACGGCGTTACCGCGCTCCTCCTGGGTGAGCTCTTCCCACTCGGGGATGCGCTGCAGATCCTCGACACCTTCCTTCAAACGCAGCTTTTGCTGATCGGAGAGCGTGATGACCGCATCGCGCACGCGTCCCTTCAGATGGGTGAGCTGTGAATTGAAATCAGCCGTGTGCTTGTAGAAGTCCTCCTTGCCCAAGCGCTCCGACAGGGTTCCCAGGTCTTCCGCAAGTTCGCGACGCAGCTCCCCTGGCACGCCGGTGTCCGGCAAGGCTTCGATGTCGCGGCGATGGGCTTGCAAGTCGCGCAGCGTGGCGTCGAGCCCGTTGTCAAGCGCCCGCTTCACTTCGAGGGCCCACTTGAGGTTGTCGTAAATGGCGGACGTTTCGGCACCCAGGCGCTGCGGGGCGTCGGAGGCGTCGGTGAACAGGACATCGGCAATGTCCTGGTTCAAAGTGCGGATGCGGTCACTGCCTGCCAGCCCAAGGCCACTGAGCTTTTCGGCCAAGGAACCATAATCGTGCTGGAAGCGCGGGAAGTGCTTTGCCGCCGCCTTGCTGATCTCTTGTTCCAGCGGGATCACCATGTCGCCCACCAGTTCGGTGAGCCTTTCAGCGGCACGTCCGAGCGTTTCGATGGACGGGCGCTCATCGCGCAGCGCGACGCCGATCTGCTTGAAGGAGTTGTTGGTCTTCAGGGCGTCGATCGCCTGCTGCCCTGCAGCCGTGACCTCACGCCCGGATACCTTGAGTTTGATTTCACCCGCCATGAGCATGGCGGCCACGATGTAGCGCGTGGTATCGGGTGACCAGCCAAACGGATCATTGCTGAAATCGTCGAGCAGCCGCTTGCCATCGACGGTACCGCGTTTGTCGATGTAGTCGCGGATGCTGATCATCGCCTTGTGGTCGGTCTTAAACGAGGCACGACCCGCGACGGTTTGCACCAGGCCGAGCGGGTCCAGCGCACTGCTGATGGCGGCGGGATTGGCTACCTTGAGGAATTTCTCGGCGGTGTCGGTTCCCGCGCGTACCGGCGCTTCGGCATACCGATCGAACACCTGTTCGGCCACGTCGGAGAGCAACTTCTTGGCGGCTTCAAGCAAATCAGCATCCAGTGCCGACACCGCCGTGGCCTGGCCACGGAACACAAACGAACCGGCTTGCAGGGTTTGCTTGATCTTGCTCTGGAGTTGGGTCGCCAGCTTGGCAGCACGGTCGAGCTGGCCGGTGCAGTAGGCCTTGACCTCTTGGTCGGGCTCGTTGCGGTGCAGTTCGGCGATGCGCTGACAGCGATAGATTTCGTTCGCCAGATCGTCGAGTTCGGAATTTGCGCGAGCCAAGAGCCCGATGACATTCCGACCGGCGCGGCTGCGGGAGTCATCCAGCATCCGGTTCTTGGCGGTTTCGTAATCGCTGGCGGGCACCAACTCGACAACGGTTTGGATGGTGCTCTGATCACCGGCTAGGCTGGTGATGGCGCTGCCGGCCTGGACCTTCAGGCCCGTTGCGACGGCCATCGTGCTGTGGAGGCTGACGCGGGGCAGCGGATCGAAGGACTCGCGCAGCGCATCATTGAAAATGCGCTTCACATCCACGGTGCGCAACGCAATGGCGCCACGCTCCTGCTCGATATCCCGTAGCTTCTCGCTGAGGAACACGAGGTTGCCATCCTTCTCGCCCAGCGGCACATGCACGTCGTTCAGCATCTCTTCGACGGCTTTCTTTACCGTATCAAGCTGCGATGCTGCAGTGATCGACGGGTGCATCAAACTGGCGACGTTCTGCACCGACACCGGCAGGTTGCCGAGGATCTGCAGCACGGCGACGGACTTGGCGATGTCCTGGTGCAGTTGCGAATCCGGGAAGCGAATCTGGACCTTGCCAACCGCCTGGTGGATGGACGTGAAAGCGCGACGAATGTCCTTCTCCAGTTCGTCGTAAAGCGTGACCGTGGTGGCGAGCCAGCCGACCGGCTGATCGGCCATGGCCTTGGAACCGCCTTCGCCTTTCAGAACGTCCTGAATCACCTTGATCGCAGAGCGCAGGCCGATGCCGCCGGTGGACTTGGCGAGCGCGCCGAGCAAGTGCAGCAGGATGTCGAAGTGCGCCGGCAGGAACGGGTAGAGATTGGTGAAACTCTCTTTGCTGAAGTCTGCGTCGTAGTACTTGGCGTCCTGCAGCTTGGTGTTGTGCCGCAGCGCCTGGCCGTGGGCCTCGAACAGCTTGCCGAGCTCGGTCTCACCAGCCGGTGATTTGCCGAGCAGGCGGCGGTAGCAGATCTCCTTGATGTCGCTCGATTCCAGGTCGATCTGGATCGGAAAGCGGTCTTTCAGCTTGTAGAGCTTGTCCGAGTTCAGCGCTGCGCGCGGGTCGTCCTCAGTGAGGGTCTGCTGCGCAGTGGAGATGATCCAGGCCTTGCCATCGCCGAGCCGCTTGAGGTTCTTGGCCAGGCCATCGAGGTTAAGGATCAGATTGTCGCGCGAGGCCACGTACTGGCCGACTTCGTCGACGATGAAAATGATGTTCTGCTTGCCGCTCTTTTCGCGGACGATGTCGATCATCTCCTGCACACGCTGGTCTTCGAACTGAAAGAAGCCCTCGGTGCTGGACGAGAAGGACTTGGCCTCCGGGAAGAGCGCCGGGTACATCTCGTGAGCGATCTTCGGAATCAAGCCATCGATGGCCAGTGGGTTGTTCTGCACTCGGGCCCAGGTGGCACCTGGCAGCGCTTGGGCGATACGCTCATGCAGTTCGGGTGTGCGACCGTCTTTCTCGACCATTCGCTCGAAGGCGGCAACCTTGAGGTTGCGCGAGTAGCCGGCCCACTGCAGCACCTTGAAGTAGAGGACGGTAGAGACGTCTTCCATCGTGGCGCCGGCGAGCATTTCACTGGCCAGATCTAGCATGACCACAGCAGCCGGGAAGCGCTTCGCTACAGTGCTGAGGAGCGCCTTGGTCTGTGGCTTGTGCAGGCGGTCTTGCAGGTAGTTGATGAACGGCGTGCCGTCGATGGTGCGCTGATCATCAAACGCCAAGCCGAGATACTTGGTGAACGAGCTCTTACCGGAGCCGTAGAAGCCGGAGACCCAGACGCCCACCTCATTTTCGCCACCAGACTCCATCGCCAGCTGCATGCGATCGAGAAGCTTGCGGAACTGCTCCTCAATACTCTCGGTGACCACATATTCGGAGATCTCAGCCTTGAGGCGGCCTTCTTGCGAGGCGCCATAGGTGATGACCTTCTCGATGGTCCGGTAGATGTCCTTGCTTGGATCGAAGAGCGAGCGAATGGTCATAGGTTTTTCCCAGGGTTCTTTTGTCTGTTCAGCCGCCGACGTGGACGGAGCGGTAATTGCCGTCTTCCGGGTAGAAGCCGAGAAACTTCAGGCGCGTCTTGCCGGTTCGCACGCCGGGGTACAGAAAAATCGTCGGCACATGAAACTTGCCCTGGAGTTGACTCTCGATGGCACCGATCCGCATAAACGGGTGCAGTGCCTCAAGGTCCGTTACCAAGAGCAACGCGTTCTGCTGGCCTTCGAGCGGCTGTAGGGCATCTTCTAGTCGCTTCAACAGGCCGTTATCCGCTGTCAGAATGTCCGCCAGCGCCTTGTTGGTACGCGGCCAATCCAGTGGTGCTGACTTGTCTTCCATCACGCAGAGCGACCAGAACGGGTCGTCTTTGAGCAGCGCCCAGATCTGTTCGGCGATGGAGAACGTGTGCACGTCCCAGCCTTCCTGGTGCAGTTTGGCCACCCAAGCGGGTGTTTGCCGCTTCACCTCGAGGATTTGCTCTGGCGGGAAGACCAAGTAGTAGATCGGCTCGAAGCTCGCATGGCCGAGCTCGCGCCCGTGGCGGATGCGCTCGCGCAACTCGTCGAAATCAGCTTTGAGTGAGGACATCGCAGAGCGCCTCCATGTTTTGTTGTTTCCAACTGATGCGAATCACATCACCCGCCGCTTGGACGATGAGCAACCCTTTCAGCGAAAGTCGCTTGAGCTCTTCCAGCACGTCCTCCCGTGCCAGGCCAAACAACTGCCAGTCTTCGTGGGTCAGCAGCGCGTTATCACCGACGCCGGAAAAGTGCAGCTCGTAGGCAAGGTAAGCGGCCACCGATGGTGAGATGCGGAACGGCAGAATGCGACGGCTCGAACGCAATCCTCGTTCAAGCATTCCGTAGTCGGCACAACATCCGGTCAGATAGGCGGAGACACGCCGAACCGTAGTTTCGGACCAGTGCTTGACCGTCTTGCCATCGTCAATGCCGCGCTCGACAAAGGTGCGAGCGTCGTCATTGGTGACATGCGTGTAACCACCGGCATACCGCGTCCAGTACACGTGCCGCACGAAGTCGCCGAGAATCGGGTTCGCTCGGCTCGTAAACACGAGCATGAGCTGCGTCAGGTCAGCGGTTGGAATCGTTGAGGACAGTCGCTTGAGGTGTGCGGCTGGTGCGCCGCCGGCCACCAAATAGCGCGGAGCAAAGCATTCAACGACGATGTTGCGAAGCCGGCGTGCGGTGACCGTGGGGAATCGCCCCGATTCCAGCGCGGCCTGATGTAGCTGGTTCGCCGACATGCCGGGCGACCACAGGTCGAGCAGCGTCTTGGTCTCATTGACGAGTCCAAGGCCTGCTTGTAACTGTGTCGTATAGGGCTTGCTGTCGGCCACGATCACCCCACCAGATACGGATACGTTTTGGCGTTCTGCTTGAACGCCGACAGGTAGGCTGCAGCAATGGCCTTCAGGGTGTCAGTGGAATCGAGATCCTTGATGCCGCCGACTGCTGTAGGTCCCACGCTGGGCGTGCCGCTCGTCGCGGCCAAGCGCTTCAAGGCATCCATCGCAGCCTCTTTGCTTTGTGCAACCTGGCTGGCGAGTTCCTCGCCCCCAACGCCTTGCACCATCACGTGCAGGTCTTGTTCGATCTCTTCCGGCAAACGGAATAGGTGGTAGCTGCCGACGCTCAAATGCTCATCGTGCAATCGTCTAGCTGCCTCCAGCACACCGTGGTACTGAGCGAGCCGGGAAGTTTTAGAGAAGACAGGCTCCAGGAAGAGCCGGCTTGACGCTTCATAAAACGCCGTTGGCCACCAAGCGCATTGAGCACGCTCACCAAGGAAGCCGACGATCAACCTCATTTGCAGCAATGTCGATAGGTAGGATTCCTTCATCTCATCTCTCTTTGTTCGTTGGTTCTGCCGGCGCGATCGACGCAAGCAGAGGTATCCGTTGTTCAGTCAAATTCCGCCCCGGCGCCAGCGGTATCGGGCGCCGAATACCCTGGAGCCAGCACGGCATTGCGCACCCCATAGATGGCGAGATGATCCCTTAACCAGAGCCGGTACTCATGGCCGCGCAGGCTGTGGTCGGGGGAGCAGTCCACACTCCACTTGCGCAGGATGTATCCGGCCGTGGCGGCACGCAGCTTCATCCGCAGCACGCCGTCTCGCATGCTGTAGTCCATTTCCGTGATCTCCGGCCGGGGTTGATCCGGATGCGGAACCAACTCCAGCTCGACGATCCGGGTCCACTGAATGTCTTGATCGCTCATCTCGTGGGGCGCCACTGGCTGACCCTTGAGCACGACGGGGCGTCTGATCCGGGTGATGACGAAATCGCGGAACTCCTGGGACTTCCGGTCGAAGGCGCGGACGTGCCAACGGAGGCCGTTGTCGATCAGCGCGAACGGGACAATCTCCCGCTGGGTGCGGCCACTGGAGATGGAGTGGTACTCGATGCCGAGCGGACATTCCTGGTGGATCGCCCGGGTCACGCTCGCCAGCACATCCAGATCCGGATGCGTGAGTCGTGACGGGCTCTCGCTGGCCACCCACGCCTTGAGGCGCATCGGCTCGCCGTCGCCAAAGCCCTGGGTCAGCCACGACAGCACCCGCTCCGGGGGGAAGTCGAACACCGGCTGAAAGCTCGGCCCCAGGACGTAGGACTTGCCCTTGGAGTCGTAGTCGATGTTGCCGGGGGCCAGCTCCTTGTACAGCGCCAGATCCCTGGACGCAGCGGCGGACTGGATGCCAAACCGGGTGACCAAGTCCTGGCGGCGTATCTCCCCGACGAAGCGCACGCGCAACTCCACGAACGCGAGCCGATCGCGTTGTGGCTGGGNTCGTTCGACATCCTGGCTGGCTCGTTCGGGTTAGCGAATGCTTGTGAGGGTTATTGCGGAAAGTATATTGTCTGCTCTAGAATCTGTCTATCAGTTGTTTTTGATGCGCGTATACGTCGTGTTGTGATAACCACAAGACGGGCGAGACGCGCACTTGGAGCACAGGAGTGAAAGCAGACAAAGCCATCGCGACGTACCGGCGCATGCGGGCGAAGCCGCTGTGGCGCCTGCTTGCCTCGAACACTGGACCTACCGTCATTGGCCTGCTTCAGGCCCATCTTTACGAGGGAGAGCGAAGTCTTCCTGCCTCCATTTTTCACGAACGGATCGCAAGAGATCTGGAAGATCTACGCGCCCAAGGCGAAGACTTCCCCCAAACGGCACAAGCGTACGTCGCCAGCTGGCTCGCCGATGGGTACCTGGAGCGACGCTTCCCGGCTGGGGCTTCAGAGGAGGAATATGAACTCTCCACGGCCGCCGTCGAAGCCATTCGATTTGTCTCTGGCCTGGAGCAGCCGCACTCAGCGGCAACCGAAAGCCGCCTGACGCTTGTTATCGAGGCACTAGCCCGGCTTGCCGAGGACACCGACACCGACAAATTCCGTCGCATAGACCGGCTCATGGCCGAGCAAGCCCGCATCGATAAGGAGATAGACGCCATCCAGAAGGGGCAGATGCGCGTGTTGCCCCACGCAACGGCGCTGGAGCGCACGCGGGAGATCATCACGTTGGCTGATGGTCTTGCAGGTGATTTCCGCCGTGTCCGCGATCAGTTCGACCAACTCAATCGCGATCTCCGTGAACGCATCATGGACAACGATGGCAATCGGGGGGATGTGCTGGATTCACTGTTCGCCGGAATCGACCTGATTTCAGAGAGCGACGCCGGAAGGACTTTCTCCGCTTTCTGGCGATTGCTTACGGACCCAGAACAGGGCGCAACGCTTGATCAGGCCCTTGATAGCGTCATGTCGCGGGAGTTCGTGGGGCAGCTCGAAGCCAAGGAGCGACGATTCCTTCTTCGGCTGACGCGGACCCTTCTCGAGCAGGGCGGCATGGTTCACGAGGTGCTCCAGACTTTCGCGCGCAGCCTGAAGCACTTCGTCCAGAGTCGTGAATACCTCGAGCAACGCCGACTCAATCACCTTCTGAAAGACGCTCAGCGAGCAGCACTCGCCCTGAAGGACGAAGTCAGGGCCACAGAAACCCTCCAGTACACGCTTGAGCTCACGAGCAGCCGTTTGCGCTCCTTGTCTCAATGGGTGCTATACGACCCCTCCCTACAAGCTTTGCCCGGCCAAATGGCGGAAGGGGATGCCCCGCCAATCGACCTGGAGTCCGTCAGCGAACTGGTCGCCCAGTCCGAGATCGACTTCCGAACATTGAAGGCCAACGTGCTGGCGGTCCTGGAGCAACGGTCCCAGGCATCCATCGCTGACGTGCTGGAGCAGTTCCCCGCTGCACAGGGTTTGGGCAGCGTCGTCGGCCTGCTTGCATTGGGCAGTCGGCATGGTTTCAAAGCCGACCATAGCGAAACCGTAGGCTGGGTTGGAGGCGACGACGAGCGTCGTAGCGCCCGAATTCCAAAGATCTTCTTTTTGAGGGAGCGGGCCAATGAACTGGTCTGAGAACGACGAAGCGGCAATGCCAGCCGAAGCACAAGCGCCAGATGCTTCGCAGGCATCTGCTAACACCCTTTTCATGGGTGACGGCGGCGAGTTGGCGCTGGATACCCGGCGCGCCCTGGTGCAGCTACTTGCGGGACCTTCGCTCGACGGACGTCGACATCCAAAGCTCTGGCTGATATTGGTGCGAGACGAAGCGGTGATACGTCGGCGCCTTGCCGAACTGTTTCTCGAACTAGTCATCGACCGGGACGTACAAGTTGCCTTCACCCGTCAGGCAGATACCGGCGACCTTGAAGTGCCACTCCTGCTGCGTCGCGCGCAGCTGACCTTCATTGACTCCATTCTGCTGCTCCACCTTCGCCAGCGATTGACCCAAGCGGACTCGCAGGGCGATCGTGCCGTGGTGTCGACTGACGAGATCATGGAGTTTCTTACCCTCTATGAGCGTGCCTCCAACACCGACCGCGCAGGATTCGTGAAACGTGTTCATGCCTCTATCGAGAAGATCAAGAAGCACAGCATCCTCCAGAAAATTCGCTCGAGTGAAGATCGTTTCGAGATTTCGCCAACGCTGAAGCTCCTCTTCTCTGCAGAAGAAATACAAGCCCTGACCCACTTGTATCAGCGCATGGCCGCCGGTGAGACGCCAGCACAACTGGCTCAGACTGAGTCCGATGAGGGGGCCGATCAATGATCTCGGAACCCCAAACCGCGTCCTTGTTCGCCCGGGAGCAATTCAGGATGACTCGCCTACAGGTTTACAACTGGGGCACTTTTTCTGGCCTGCATGACGTACCAATCAGCGAACGAGGCTTTCTGTTTGTCGGTCGATCCGGGGCTGGGAAATCGACTCTTCTCGACGCATTTTCGGCGTTGCTGGTGCCACCTCGCTGGATCGATTTCAACGCTGCCGCGCGAGAGGCGGACCGCAGTGGCCGTGATCGAAACCTCGTCACCTACATACGGGGCGCGTGGGCCGAACAGAAGGATGGAGAGTCGGGTGAGATCGCAACCCGCTACTTGCGCTCGGGGACAACGTGGTCTGCCCTGGCACTGACCTACCAGAACGCATTGGGCCAGTCTGTGGTGCTGGTTCAGGTGTTCTGGCTTCGCGGCAATGCGAATGGAAGCACCGACGTCAAACGCCACTACCTTGTCCTGGAGCGGGCCTTTGACCTGCGCGAGCTGGAGGACTTCGGTCAATCCAACTTCGACATCCGAAAGCTCAAGCAGTCTTTCCCCGAGGCGTTCGCTCGCGACGAGTTTCGTCCCTATTGCGAACGATTCTGCCGCCTGCTCGGTATCGAGAGCGAAATGGCGTTGCGTTTGCTGCACAAAACCCAGTCGGCCAAGAATCTCGGCGACCTCAATACCTTCCTGCGCGACTTCATGCTCGACAAGCCCGAGACCTTCGAGGTCGCGGATCGATTGGTCAGCGAATTTGGTGAACTCAATGCTGCCCACCAGGCGGTAGTGACAGCTCGCGAGCAGGTTCAAACGCTCGCGCCAGCGCAAGAGCAGTATCAGCGCAGAGATTCGTTGATGCTGCAACGCAATGGGCTGGATGAGCTTCGGCTGGGTGTTGATGGCTACCGCGAAACCCGCCGCATTGAACTCCTCAAGCAGCATGTCGAGTCCCTGGAGGTGCAGGCCAGCGGCTCGGAAGGTGAAGTAAGTCGACGTCAGAGCATCCTGGATAACCACACCACAACCTTGCGCGATCTGGAGCGACAGCACCGTGAAGCAGGCGGTGATCAGATCGAGCAATGGGAAGCAGAGAAATCTGGGCTGGAGGGCCAGCGCACGGATCGCCTGCGCAAACGCGGCCAGGCTGAAGATGCGTGCAAGAAGCTTGGCTGGAGCCTCCCGGATTCGCCTCAGGCCTTCGCTGAACTGTTGGGCAACGCGCGGCAGGAAGTCGAAAACTGGGAGCAGCGCAGCAACGAGAACCGCGAAGAACAGTTCCGCTTGGCAGGTCAAAAGAAAGACGCAGAGACGTCATTTTCGCAAGCGGTGAAGGAGGTGCAGGCACTCCAGCGCCAGCCATCGAACATTCCTGCCGATATGCTCGAAATGCGCCGAGACATCGCCGCAGCTATTGGGATATCAGAATCGGCTCTGCCCTTCGTCGGCGAACTCATTGAGGTGAAGCCTGACGAGGCCGAGTGGCAAGGTGCCATCGAGCGCGTACTGCACGGATTTGCGCTCTCACTCTTGGTGGACGAACGCCAGTATTCGGCGCTGGCCAATTACATCAACAACACCCATCTTGGGCAGCGTCTGGTGTACTACCGAACTGGCCGCTCGGAGACCTGGCAGGCGAAGCCCATCGGCGCTAACTCGCTCGTCCTGAAGCTGAACGTCAAGGACGGTACGTATGCCGATTGGCTGCAGGCCGAGCTACGGCAACGATTCGATTACGCGTGCGTCGACTCCATTCAGGCGTTCAGGAGCGCTGATCGAGCCATCACCCGCGAGGGCCAGGTCAAGCACAGCAAAACCCGGCATGAGAAAGACGACCGGAGAAGTGTCGGCGACCGACGAAACTGGGTGCTCGGGTTCGATAACCGCGAGAAGCTTGGGCTCTTTCAAGCACAGGCCCAGGAGCTGGCTGCGACGATTACGCGCCTCGGGGGAGAAATCGAAACCCTCGCCGACCAAGACAAGAATCGTGCGACCCGAGCGATTCAGTGCCAGACCTTGGTGAATCTCCAGTGGCAGGAAATTGATGTAGTACCGTTGCTAGACCGCATTTCCACCATCGAACAACAGATTCGCGAAGCGCGGGAGGGCAATACAGCCCTACTGCAAATCAGTGGGCGGATCGACAAGCAAAAGAACTTGGTTGATCAAGCAGACAAGGACCTCCGAGATGCCAAGGTCGCGCATGACTCAGTTCTCAAGCAGATCAACGACAGCACGCAGAAGCTTGAATCGCTCCTTCAAGATGCTTCCAGAGTTCCATTGACTCCCCACCAGATCAAGGGGCTCGACGAACGATTCACCAAGCAGTCAGACGCGATCAGGCTCGAAAGCCTCGACAAGGTAGCAACCGCTGTTGAGAGAGGGCTCAACACAGAAATCGGTGAGATCAAAGATGAGATCGGCGATTGCGAGAAGGAAATAGAAGCACGCTTTGCCGATTTCAAACGGCAGTGGCCAATGGATGCTGTGGACATGGACACGAGCCTAGCCAGCGCAGCGGACTTTTTCGCCAAGTTGGTTCGACTGGAAACGGATGGCCTGCCCGCCTATGAGCAGCGATTCTTCGAACTGCTGCAGAACCAAAGCCACCAGAATCTGGCGGCACTGTCCACCTACCTGAACGATGCGCGCAAAGCCATCCTAGAGCGGATGGATCTGGTCAACGACAGTCTTGGCCAGGTGCCGTTCAACCAAAGCGCCAATCAACGTACCTATCTCCACATCGACGCCAGTGACCGGCAGCTTGTCGACGTCAAGGAGTTCAAGCAGGAGATCCAGCAGGCACTTAGCCATGCGTGGACGGAGGATCGCGAGTTTGCCGAGGCGCGGTTCCTGGCCCTGCGGCGACTTGTTGATCGACTCGCCAGTCAGGATCCCGAGCAGAAACGCTGGCGCGAGACTGTGCTCGACGTTCGACAGCATGTTGAGTTTATCGGACGGGAGATCGATGAAAGCGGCGTTGAGGTCGAAATTTACCGCAGCGGTGCTGGCAAATCAGGCGGTCAACGGCAGAAGCTGGCCACCACGTGCTTGGCCGCAGCCCTGCGGTATCAGCTGGGAGGGAACGACCACGGCGTGCCGATGTATGCGCCCGTCGTGCTTGATGAAGCCTTCGACAAGGCCGACAACGAGTTCACCGCTTTGGCGATGAACATCTTTACCAATTTCGGATTTCAAATGGTGGTCGCTACGCCGCTGAAGTCCGTCATGACCCTCGAACCATTCATCGGTGGCGCCTGCTTCGTAGATATCAGCGACCGGCGGGTGTCAGGCGTCCTGTTGATCGAGTACGACGGTGACCGCCAGCGGTTGAAGCTGCCGGAGCACGCTCGAGAGGAGGCTAGCGTTGAAGCTTCCTGAAGATGTTCGGCTGTTTCTTGCCCGTCGCTTTCAGAGCAAACACCGCGAGTGGTTGATCGGTGATGCTCGCGAGAGCCAATGGCCGCTGGAAGTTCCGCTCGGCATACCGACGGAACAGGCTGCGCTGAGGCAAGTCGACGGCGTTCGCGCTTGGGTGAGTGCATGGCAAGGCTGGCAAGGAGTCGGTACCCTGTCCTGGTGTGAGCGCCGGTGGAAAGCGCTTGGCGCCCAGCGACTGCCAGAGAAACTGGCGCTACGAGGCCCTGAAGATGTTGCCCTGTGGATTGGTGAATCCGCACGGTGGGTGCGTGCCCAGTCTCGCTATCAGACGCTCACTGCTCGCTGGCCGGTACTGGCGCAGCAGTTGCCGAGACATTTTGATGTCCTCGCTGACTACGGCGATGCCGATTTTCGTCGGCTGGCAGAGATGCTGGATTGGATCAGTCTCAATCCGAAATCGAATCTCTACCCACGACAAATTCCGGTTGCCGGTGCCGACAGCAAGTGGCTGGATTCTAGAAAGGGCCTCATCTCTGACTTGGTTGCGACGCTCCAGGGTGACCCGACAGGAGCGCGCGATTTTTTTAGACGCTGCGGTTTGAGGGCACAGCCGCAGTTAATGCGCATGCGCGTTCTAGATCCAGAGCTGAGAGCCCGTTTGGGCGGTCTTGGCGATATCTCTGCTCCTTGTGAGGAGGTGGCAAGCATTGGCATACGACCAAAGAATGTCTTCGTTGTTGAGAACCTTCAAACCGGACTTGCCTTTGATGACCTGCCAGGGGCGGTTGTGATCATGCGACTGGGTTACGCGGTTGACGTTTTGGGACAGCTTCCATGGCTACAACAGGCGCAATGTATCTACTGGGGCGACATTGATACGCATGGCTTTGCCATTCTTAATCGAGCCAGAACATACATCCCTAGCCTGGAGACTGTGCTTATGGATGAGTCAACGCTGATGAGTCATCGTGATTTATGGGTCGAAGAGAAAGACCAGCACTCTTCCACAGAACTCCCACTACTCAAAAGTACCGAACAAAAGCTCTATCAGTCGATCAAGGGAAATGCCTGCGGTCAACAAGTCCGCCTCGAACAGGAGCGGATACGCTGGGATGTGGCGTGGAATGCCATACAGGCAAGTATTCGATGACCCAGGATCAGGGAGGTCAGTCGTGAGTGGAAATCGATGGGATCAGCCGGGTGTGCCCCACAAAGGATGGCACTGCGTGGATGTGGTCGATCTGCGGGCCGACGGCGAGTCGGCGGACGAAACCGATTACGCGACCTGCCAGATGTGCGGCAACGAGAAGATCCGCTACGTCCACATCATGGAGCACCCGGATCTCGACGAGACTTTCGAAGTCGGGTGCGTCTGCGCCGAGAAGATGAGCGGCGACTACGAGGGGCCGAAGCGGCGTGAGGCCAAGCTGCGCAACCGCGCCGTCCGACGCACTCGATGGCTACAGCGCAAGTGGCGGGTCTCCGCCAAGGGCAGCAGCTTTCTGAATGTCGACGGCCATAACCTCGGCGTGCATCCGACGAAGACAAAGCGATGGGGTTATCGGATCGACAGCCGTTTCAGTGCAAAGACCTATGCCACCAAGGACGAGGCGAAGCTGGCGCTGTTCGATGACTTCTGGGCGGCGACCCAGGATGACGAGCGGTTGTGGGCTAGCGACTGAGCAAGGAAATAGTTTGATGGTCGAAGCGGGTAAGGAGGGATTGCTTGCCCTGCTACGTGACAGTAGATAGAGCGTTGGCTAGCAGATCAAGCAACACATCTGAAATACGGTTGACCACCGGTTCCGTTTGATTGCGGCGCGAGCCGAGCAAGGGACACAGCATCAAGGCCATTCGCTTCACTTGGGAATGGCACGATGGGACAGACCAACCGCCGCGCATCCGCATGGCCTTCGCTGGCCGTGCTGCTGGCCGTGTCGCTCTCGGCCTTGCAACCCGCCATTGCCGACGACACTCCGGAGCGTGAGCAGCTCGCCGCGCTCGCCCGCCAACTCAACCTGATCGACCGCCTCGCCGAGCACGCCGCCAATACCGCTCCGCAGGAACGCGCCCGCTACCACTTCGACTACGCCCGACTGCGCGCGGACCTGAAGCGCGTTCGCGCCGGCCTGCAGGACTACCTCGCGCCCCAGCGCGCCCAGCCGCGCGATCCCGTCCCGCTGGCCGGCGATTACGTCCGCCGCGACCGCGCCGACGACGAGGAGCCGTCGCTATGACGCCCTCTGCCGATCAGGTCGCCGCCTTCCAGGCCAACGGCGGCTTTGCGCCTTCGGCCGTCTCTGCCGTGGTGCTCGCTTTCGTGTTCGCCGTGTTGCTGCTGTGGGGCGTGTGGGCCATGCGCACCGCCTACGTCGGCTGGGCCGAGCACCGCATCACTGAGCGTCAGTTCCTCGCCGTCGTCGTGCGCTTCGTGGCGATGTACCTGGTGCTGACCTTCTTCCTCCTCTCCTGACCGTCACGAAAGGCCATACGCCATGAACACGCCACCGACATCCCATCGCATTCCGTCCCGCATCGCCGCTCCGCTGCTGCCGCTCGCGCTCGCGGGCCTGCCGCTGTCGGCCTTCGCGCAGGGCCTGCCGACCATGGAAGACCCATCGCGCGGCCAGGGCAGCGGCATCCTGCAGACCTTGCAGAACTACGGCTACGACATCGTGCTGCTGATCGCGCTGCTCGTGGTCGCCTCGATGTTCGTCGGTGTCTGCTATCACGCCTACACACGCTACTCGGAGATCCACACCGGCCGCGCCACCTGGGGCCAGTTCGGCCTGACGGTCGCCGTGGGCGCGATCCTGCTGGTGGTCGGCATCTGGCTGCTCACCAAGGCCACCGGCGTTCTGTAAGGGCGGCAAGCGATGGCCGTCACTTCGGAGACCCCGCGCGACACGCTGGTGACCTTCCTGCCGCACCGGCTGAACCGCCAGCCGGTGGTCGTGCGCGGGCTGACCGCCGACGAGTTGTGGATCTGCGCCGGCCTGTCGGCCGCAGCCGGGTTTGCGCTCGGCCTGCCGCTGGCCTGGCTCACGCACAGCATCGCCATGGTGCCCACGCTGATCGTCGCCGGCATCGCGCTGGGCGTCTTCATCGGCGGTGGTTTCCTGCGCGCACAGAAGCGCGGCCGGCCCGACACCTGGCTGTACCGGCAGCTCCAGTGGCGGCTGGCCTTGCGGCACCCGGCGCTGGCGGCGCTCCTGGGCGGGCAGCGCCTCATCACCCGCTCGGGCTGCTGGACTATCCGGCGCAATGCCGATCGAGGGTCGCCATGAGCCGTTTCAAGAACGAGATTGCGCACCTGCAGGCGCACGTGAAGACGCTGCGCCTGGGGGCCGGCGCGCTGTTCGTGGTGGCGCTGCTGCTCGGCTTCGGTTGGTGGAGTGCGCCGAAGAGTCTGACCATCCATGTGCCGCCGGACCTGCGTTCGGGCAGCACGCGCAAGTGGTGGGACGTGCCGCCCGAGAGCGTGTATGCCTTCTCGTTCTACATCTGGCAGCAGGTGCAGCGCTGGCCCACGAACGGCGAGGAAGACTATCCGCGCAACCTGCGCGCGCTGTCGGCCTACCTGACGCCGAGCTGCCGGGCCTTCCTTCAACAGGACTACGAGTACCGGCGCGCCAGTGGCGAGCTGCGTCAGCGCGTGCGCGGCATCTACGAGATTCCCGGACGCGGCTACGGCGATGATCCGGCCACGCGCGTCAAGGTGGTTTCCGACCGCGATTGGATCGTCACGCTCGACGTGAGCGCGGACGAATACTACGGCTCCGAGCAGGTCAAGCGCGCCCTGGTGCGCTACCCCATCAAGGTCGTCCGGCTGGACATCGATCCCGAGCACAACCCCTTCGGCCTGGCGCTGGACTGCTACGCCGGCGCACCCCAGCGCATCGAACCGCCGCCGACGCCGCCCCAGTCCGGCGCGCCCGCCAACGCCTCCGGCCACCTGCAGGGAGACTCCCCATGAAGTCCGTTGCGTTGTCGGCCCTGGCCGGCGTCCTGCTGACCCTCGGTTTCGTGCCGGCCAGCCAGGCCGTGGAAATCCTGCGCTGGGAGCGTCTGCCCCTGCCGGTGCCGCTGGTGGTCGGCCAGGAGCGCGTGGTCTTCATCGACCGCAATGTGCGCGTCGGCGTGCCGGCCAGCGTCGGCGACCACCTGCGCGTGCAGAGTGCGGGCGGCGCGATCTACCTGCGGGCGAGCGAGCCGATTCCGCCCACGCGGCTGCAACTGCAGGACGTGGAATCCGGCGCGCTGATCCTGCTCGACATCGCCGCCGAGCCAGCGAAGGACGGCCAGGCGCCGCTGGAGCCGGTGCGCATCGTGGAAGCAGACGCCCCGGCGAAGCGCTACGGCGGCGGTGCAGCAGGCGGCGCGGACGAGCAGGCCGAAGCGCCCGCAGACAAATCCGTTCCCCGGCGCGAAACGCCGGTGCCGGTCGTGCTGACGCGCCATGCCGCACAGAACCTGTACGCGCCGCTGCGCACCGTCGAGCCGGTCGCCGGCATCGGGCGCGTAAACCTGCGCCGCGACCTCGCGCTGGACACCTTGCTGCCGACGCTGCCGGTGCACGCGCGGGCACTGGCCGCGTGGCGCCTGGAAGACCAGTGGGTGACGGCCGTGCGACTCACCAACACCGCCGCGCGCTGGCTCGACCTCGACCCGCGCGCTTTGCAGGGGAATTTCGTGGCGGCGACCTTCCAGCATCCGAACCTGGGTCCGGCCGGCACCCCGTCCGACACCACGGTGCTCTACCTGGTCACGCGCGGCCACGGCCTGGCCGAGTCGCTGCTGCCGGCGCTGAGCCCGATCGACGCCACCGTGAACCTGCCGCCGGCCGCCGCAGCCGGCTCGACCGGAGGAGCGCGCGATGAAAAGTAATCCGCTGCTCAAATGGCTGCTGATCCCGATGGCGCTGCTGCTGGTGTTCGTCGCCATCAAACTGTTCTCCGGCGCCCCCGGCGGCCAGCCCGCCCCCAAGGGCGCGGCCAGTACGCTCACGCCCGAGGAGATGAAGGCTCTGGGCATCGCCGGCGACACGCCGCGCGATACCGTCGCCACGCTGGTGGCCCAGGTGAAGCAGTTGCGCACCGAGCTGCAGAGCGCGCTTGGCGACAACAAGCAGCACAAGGCCGAGAACGAGCGCCTGCGTGCGCGGGAAAGCGCGATCGACCAGCGCATCCAGAGCGCGCTGGAAGGCGAACGCAACCGCCTGGAGCAGGAGCGCAACCAAGTGGCCAGCGACAGGCAGCAGACCCAGGGGCTGCTGCAGGATCTGCAGCGGCAACTGGACGGCCTTTCCGGCAAGGGTGGCCCGTCCGACCTGCCCGTCGGACTGGGGCTCGAAGAGGGTGACGGCAAGCGCTTCAACCGCGGCACCAGCGGCACCAGCGGCACGCAGTGGGTCGAGCCTGACGATGCCAAGGTCGACGCCAAGAACGGCAGCAAGGAGCCGAGCTTTCCCCTGAGCTTCGGGCCGGCCCAGAAGAGCCTGTCGGCCGCAGTGGAATCCGTCGCCAACGTCGGCAGCCGCGCGGTGGGCGCATCCACGAAGGCGGTCTACACCGTGCCGTCGAACTCGACGCTCATGGGGTCGATTGCCATGACGGCGCTGATCGGGCGCGTGCCGATCGATGGAACCGTCAACGACCCGTATCCGTTCAAGGTGCTGATCGGCCCGGACAACCTCACGGCCAACGGCATCGACATCCCCGACGTGGCCGGCGCCGTGGTCAGCGGCACGGCCTCGGGCGACTGGACGCTCTCGTGCGTGCGCGGGCAAATCCGCTCGGTCACGTTCGTGTTCCAGGACGGCACCATCCGCACGGTGCCGGAGGACAGCAGCAAGGGGGGTAGCAGCGGCGGCAACTCGGGTCACAACGGCGCCAGCATCCAGGGCGGCCTGGGCTGGATCAGCGACCCCTACGGCATCCCCTGCGTCAGCGGCGAGCGGCGCAGCAACGCCCAGCAGTACCTGGGCAGCCAGGCGCTCATCACCGCAGCCGGCGCCGGCGCGGCCTCGCTCATCAAGTCCGACAACGGCAGCGTGGCCGTGGTCGCCAACAACAACGGCTCGCTGGGCACCGTCGGCATCAGCGGCAACGAAGCGATGGGCCGCATCCTCGCGGGCGGCGTGCGCGACATGGCCGATTGGGTCAACAAGCTCTACGGCCAGGCCTTCGCAGCGGTCTACGTGCAGCCCGGCGCCAGGGTGGCCGTGCATCTGGAGCAACCGCTCGACATCGACTACGACGCCAAGGGGCGTCGGGTCCACCACCGCACCGGAGAAGCCCATGCCTCGGATCTGGATTGACGCGGCCGCTGTGCTGCTGGCGGCCACCCTGCTCGGCGGCTGCGCCACCAGCAAGGAGAAGCTGCTGCCGCACGGCGACAGCACCATGCTCGACATCTGGCATCAGGAGACCAGCGGCGGCGCGGGCAGCGGCCAGGCCGCGCGGCAACTGCTCGACGCGCGCCAGGGCCTGCGCCGGCCGCTGGCCGATGCCGATGTGCAGGCGGCGCCCGACGTGCAGGCGCGCTACACACGTACCGCGCAGAACGAGATCTACCGCCAGTTCCACCGCCTGCCGAACCCCGATCTGGTGATGTACGTGTTCCCGCACCTGGCGGGCACCGACCCGGTGCCGGTGCCCGGCTACAGCACGGTGTTCCCGCTCTACCAGCGCGTGCAGTACGCGATGCCGGGCGAGCGCGTGGAGGACTACTGATGGCCTGGTCGCTGCCGTGGTCACGCAAGCCAGGCGCATCGCCTGCTGACGCCGTGGATGCGGCCGATGATGCCTGGGCACGGCACGTAACGGCCCTGGCGGCACAGGGTGTCGCCGAGCCGGGCAGCGCGCTCCGCCGGGGTCGGCGCAGGCCGGCCACCCAGGCCGACCACGATGCGCTCTACGGCGTCGCGCCGTCGTTCGCGGACTTGCTGCCCTGGGTCGAGTACCTGCCCGGCAGCAAGTGCATGTTGCTGGAAGATGGCCAGTCGGTGGCGGCCTTCTTCGAGCTGGCGCCGGTCGGCACCGAGGGCCGCGAGATGGCCTGGCTGTGGCAGGCGCGCGATGCGCTGGAGAACGCCCTGCAGGACTCCTTCGACGAGTTGGACGACAACCCCTGGGTGGTGCAACTCTACGCCCAGGACGAGGCCGACTGGGACAACTATCTGCGCTCCCTGGCGAACTATCAGCAGCCGCGTGCGCAGGGCAGCGCGTTCAGCGACTTCTACCTGCGCTTCTTCGCCCATCACCTGCGGGCCATCGCCAAGCCGGGTGGCCTGTTCGAGGACACCACGGTGACGCGCCTGCCGTGGCGCGGCCAGGTGCGGCGCGTGCGCATGGTGGTCTACCGCTGCACGTCCGCGGCCCCGACCCCGCGGCGCGGCCAGTCGCCCGAGCAGGCGCTGACCACGATCTGCGACCGCCTCGTCGGCGGGCTGGCGAATGCCGGCGTGAAGGCCCGACGTCTCGGCGCGGCGGACATTCACGCCTGGCTGCTGCGCTGGTTCAACCCGAATCCGACCTTGCTCGGCGCCACTGCCGAAGATCGGGAACGCTTCTACGCGCTGACCCGCTACCCGGAAGAGCGGGAGGAGGGTGAGATCGAGCTCGCCAGCGGCACCGACTTCGCGCAGCGCCTGTTCTTCGGCCAGCCCCGGTCGGACGTGCCCAACGGCCTGTGGTTCTTCGACGGCATGCCGCATCGGGTGATCGTGATGGATCGCCTGCGCACGCCACCCGTGACGGGCCATCTGACGGGCGAGACGCGCAAGGGCGGCGATGCCATGAACGCGCTGTTCGACCAGATGCCCGAGGATACGGTGATGTGCCTGACGCTGGTCGCCACACCCCAGGACGTACTGGAGGCGCACCTCAACCACCTCGCCAGGAAGGCCGTCGGCGAGACCCTGGCCTCGGAGCAGACCCGGCAGGACGTGCAGCAGGCGCGCGGCCTGATCGGCAGCGCGCACAAGCTCTACCGTGGCGCGCTGGCGTTCTACCTGCGCGGCCGCGACCTGGCCCAGCTCGATGCGCGCGGCCTGCAGCTCGTCAACGTGATGCTCAACGCCGGCCTGCAACCGGTACGCGAAGAGGACGAGGTGGCGCCGCTGAACAGCTATCTGCGCTGGCTGCCGTGCGTGTTCGATCCGGCTGCCGACAAGCGCCAGTGGTACACCCAGCTCATGTTCGCGCAACATGCGGCGAACCTGGCGCCGGTCTGGGGCCGCAGTCAGGGCACGGGGCATCCGGGCATCACGTTCTTCAACCGCGGCGGCGGTCCGATCACCTTCGATCCGTTGAACCGCCTCGACCGGCAGATGAACGCGCATCTGTTCCTGTTCGGCCCCACGGGTTCGGGCAAGAGCGCGACGCTCAACAACATCCTGAACCAGGTGACGGCGATCTATCGGCCGCGCCTGTTCATCGTCGAGGCGGGCAACAGCTTCGGCCTGTTCGGTGACTTCGCGGCACGGCTGGGTCTAACCGTGCATCGCGTGAAGCTCGCGCCGGGCGCGGGCGTCAGTCTGGCTCCGTTCGCCGACGCCTGGCGCCTGGTCGATACGCCGAGCCAGGTACAGACGCTGGACGCCGATGCGCTCGACGAAGACCAGACCGATGCCGGCTTGGCCGTGGAAGGCGACGAGCAGCGCGACGTGCTCGGCGAGCTGGAGATCACTGCACGACTGATGATCACCGGCGGCGAGGACAAGGAAGAAGCGCGCATGACGCGCGCCGACCGCAGCCTGATCCGCCAGTGCATTCTCGATGCGGCCCAGCATTGCGTGACGGACAGACGCACGGTGCTCACGCGCGATGTGCGCGACGCGCTGCGCGAGCGCGCCCGCGACGCCACGCTGCCTGAGATGCGGCGCGCACGGTTGCTGGAGATGGCCGACGCCATGGATATGTTCTGCCAGGGCGTGGACGGCGAGATGTTCGACCGGTCCGGCACGCCGTGGCCCGAGGCGGACATCACCATCGTGGACCTGGCCACCTTCGCGCGCGAGGGCTACAACGCCCAACTCTCGATCGCCTACATCTCGCTCATCAACACCGTCAACAACATCGCCGAGCGCGACCAGTTCCTGGGCCGCCCGATCATCAACGTGACGGACGAAGGCCACATCATCACCAAGAACCCGCTGCTCGCGCCCTACGTGGTCAAGATCACCAAGATGTGGCGCAAGCTCGGCGCCTGGTTCTGGCTCGCCACGCAGAACCTGGACGACCTGCCGAAAGCGGCCGAGCCCATGCTCAACATGATCGAGTGGTGGATCTGCCTGTCCATGCCGCCCGATGAAGTCGAGAAGATCGCGCGCTTCCGCGAACTCAACGCTTCGCAGAAGGCGCTGATGCTCTCGGCCCGCAAGGAGGCCGGCAAGTTCAGCGAGGGCGTCATCCTGTCCAAGTCGATGGAGGTGCTGTTCCGCGCCGTGCCGCCCAGCCTCTACCTGGCGATGGCGATGACCGAGCCCGAGGAGAAGGCCGAACGCTTCCAGTTGATGCAGCAGCACGGTATCAGCGAGCTGGATGCCGCCTTCCGCGTGGCCGAGAAGATCGACCGTGCGCGGGGCATCGAACCGCTGGCGCTGGACACGTTGGCCTGACAGGAGCAACACGATGCGCATGCCTTCATTCGCCCGCCGTCATCCCTGGATCGGTCTGCTGATCGTGGCGACGACTGGGGTTGCCTCGTGGATGCTGCTGCGCGCGCCGCATCCGGCAACCGAGCCCATGTCCCTGGCCGCCGCCGGGTCCGAAGCGTCGAAACCGGCCGGCCCGCCCTGGCTGTATGGCCGTGCCGATGCGCGCTTCACGGTGGTCGGGTACGCCGACCTGGAGTGTCCGTACTGCCGGGCCTACTTCCCCGCGCTCAAGCGCTGGATCGACGCCCATCCCGAGGTGAACTGGCAGTGGCACCACCTGCCGCTGTCCATGCACGAGCCGGCCGCGACCGCCGGGGCACGCCTGGCCGAGTGCGCGGGCGAGACGGGCGGACATGCCACGTTCTGGCAGGCCGTGGTGTGGCTCTACTCGAATACCCGTGGCGACGGCCAGGGCCTGCCGGAGGGCCTGCGCTATCCCGACCTCACACCAACCATGCAGGGTTGTCTCGACAGCGATCGCCCCGATGCCGTCATCCGTGCCCAGGCGGCGGAAGCGGCACAGCAGGGCATCGCGGCGACGCCGGCCTTGCAACTGCGCGACCGCGAGTCCGGCAAGACCCTCCTGCTGCACGGTCCCGTCGAAGGCGATGCCTTGCTGTCGGCCATCGATCTGCTCGCCGCCGGCAGCACGACCGCAGCCGAACCCACCCATTCCCCAGACATGCCCGCCGGCGTTGCCGGTGACATGCCCAGGTAGCCATCGATCTTCAAGGCTGCGGCGCGGCTCGTCCGCGTTGATCGAAACCCGTTCGCATCGCATCCCTTGACGCGAACAGCCACCGCACCCGCGGTGGTGGATGCCCGCTCGTCACCTGTTCCATCCCCATCGTCCCCAGGAGGGTTTGCCCTCCAGGGGCAGGCGCCCTCCGATCTCATCCATTGGAGGTTCGCCATGTCTCTTGTCATCGCCGACTCCCGCCCGGAGTCGCTCACCCTGATCGCCGCCCAGCACGAAGACTGGATCATCCGGCAGGCCATCACCCTGTTGGAGAACCGCGTGTTCAAGGCCGGTCCGGCGCTGGGCAGTCCCGCCGCCGTGCGCGACTACCTGCGCCTGAAACTGGTCGCGGAGCCGAACGAAATCTTCGCCGTCGTGTTTCTCGACAGCCAGCACCAGGTGCTCGCCTTTGAGCCGCTGTTCCAGGGCACGGCCGACCAGACTTCGGTGTATCCGAGGGTGGTTGTCCAGCGTGCGCTGGCGCTCAACGCTTCGGCGCTGATCCTCTCGCATCAGCACCCCTCTGGGAACACCGAGCCCTCGGCCGCTGATCGTGCGATCACCGAGCGGCTGAAGAGCGCCCTGGCCACCGTCGATGTCCGGGTGCTGGATCACTTCATCGTCGGCAAGGGCAGCCCGTACTCGTTCGCCGAAGCCGGCTTGTTGTAGTCCGCACCGCAGGCGTCCCTTCCGGGGCGCCTGTGGACCTTTTACCTAGCATGGACGCGGGGCCGTCGCGTCCCAATGATGGACCACTGGGATCACCCCAGCTACTCAGGCGGTATTGCCTGCACGACGGAGCGCACCTTTTGCGATGCACTTCGCTTGACAATCTACATATAGTGTGTTGATCGTCAGTGGATTCCTATATATAGTGTTAGCACTCTCGGTGGTAAAGTGCTAATAGCAAAGCTGCCACTTATCCTGAACAAGGAGTACTCCGTGGCAGACGTGCATAAGGTTGTCTTTTACCCGGTCGGAAACGGGGACACCACCCAGATTGTCCTGTCTGGCGGCCGCCGAGTTCTCTTCGACTTTTGCCACCGCGATAGAGCCGAAGATACCGACACCCCGGAAATCGACCTGAAGTCCCGTCTCAAGGACGAACTGAAGGCAGTCGATCGCGACTACTTCGACGTGGTGGCTTTCACTCATGCGGACCTGGATCACATCCAAGGCAGCACCGACTTCTTCGAGCTTCAGCATGCCAAGAAGTACCAAGGCGAAGGCCGGATCAAGATTTGGGAGCTTTGGGTACCCGCCGCCATGCTGCTGGAGGAGGCCGACAAGGACCATCAGCAGGAAGAGTTTGTACTGCTCCGGCAAGAGGCGCGACACCGCCTACTGGAAGGCAAGGACATCCTTGTGTTCTCGAAGCCGAAGGCGCTCGCCGATTGGCTCGAACCTCGACTGAAAGAACGGGGAGAAGCGGCTTCGGCGCGCGATCATCTCTTCATAGACGCCGGCACAATTGTCCCCGGATTCTCGCTGGCCAGCGATGGGGTTGAGTTCTTCTGCCACTCGCCTTTCATCAAGCATTGTGACGAAGGAGACATCATCCGCAACCGCGCCTCGCTGGTGTTCAACGTACGTTTCCTGGCAGATGGCGCGTATTACGACTACCTAGAAGTGGGCGATGCCACCTGGGAGGAAATGGAAGACATCGTCCGCACGACGAGGTACCACAAGAACGATGATCGCCTCGCCTGGAATCTGTACAACATCCCGCACCATTGCAGCTATCTGGCACTCAACGAGGAAGGCCAGAAAGGCGACAAAGAGACTGAGCCGAAGCCGCTGGTCAAGGAACTGTTGCTCCAAGGGAAGCGCGACGCCTACATCGTCAGTTGCAGCAAGCCCATTCCAGACATCAAGGAGTCCTACGAGCAAGTGCAACCACCGCACATCCAAGCCCGCAACACCTACGAGCGCTACTTGAAGGAAGTCGACGGACGCAAGTTTCTGGTGACGATGGAGGAGCCGAACGCTAACAAGCCAGAACCGATCGTTTTCGAGATTGCCAGCGGCGGCGTTACCTGGAAGCGTTCAGCGTCCATCGGCGCGCCGGCCATCATCACCTCAACTCCGCCGCGCGCAGGCTGACGAGCTGGATGATGCCGGATGCGTACCACGAGCTCGCGAACGTCGTAGAGGTCAAGGACGCCAGCGAACTAACGATCCCCCGTGCGAAAGCGCTGTTTGGCGCGGTCCAGCGTCAGCGCGACTATTCGCTTGTCCAGATTCTCCGCCATCCCGTTGACGGCGATCCGACGCTCGAATGTCTCGTCGTGGAGGTCGAGTGTGACGACGTACCGCCGAAGAATCCGGTCGGCATCCGGTACCGTGAGCGCTTGGCGCTGTGCGTCCCCAATGACCCCAAGAGGCTGATCGAGGTGTTGGCGCTGCGTCAGGACTTCCCGATCCTGATGCATCAGAACCAAGGCGTACCCGGCACCCCTGCGAGCCTATGCCTGTATTTCGAGCCAGCCGGAGCGGTAATGCGCACCTGGACGCCCGAAGCATTCCTTCGTCGCATCCAGTGGTGGCTGGAGAAGAGCGCCCGAGGCGAGCTACACGCGGCGGACCAGCCGGTTGAGCATCTCTTCTTTGCCAGCAAGTACGAACTCGTTCTGCCGTGGAATCTGACCGAACTCCGCAAAGATCCCGCTCTGCGTTTCGCCATCGTTCTCCGGCATGAACGCCCTGACGGCGGTTTCACTTGCTTTCTGGAACCCATTGCGAAGACCGCCCCGCGTGTCAAGACGACCAAGCACATTGAACTGGCGCTGCCCCCAATCGTGCACGGCCTCGTCGAGCGTGATCCTGTGACGCTGGGGCAATTGGCGGATGTACTGGCACGACGCGAGGTAGACCTGATTGGTCCTCTACGGGAAGCGCTACAGGCTGACATCGATGAAGCAGGCACGACCGCCTCGGCTGACGACAAGGGCACGATCATCCTCTTGCATATCCCCATTCGCCGAAGCGTCGAAGCCGAGCCCGATGGCGTCGCGCATCGGGCATTCCTTGTACCGATTGGCGGCCTCGAACTCGGCATCGCCTGCGGTGCATTGTTTGTCCATGAAAAACGGTACTACAAGGACCTGCTGAACCAGCAACCAGCAACGGCATGGCGCGAGCAGCCCATCCTGCCCATGGCTGTCCTGACTCAAAACGACCGAACGGCGGCGATGCGTCAATCCGGCGTCACGGAAGAAGGGCCAGCGGGCGTATTGGTCGGCGCAGGCTCGCTCGGCAGCGCTCTGCTGAATCTATGGGGCCGCAGCGGCTGGGGACGTTGGACGGTTATCGACAAGGATCACATCAAGCCGCACAACCTCTCTCGGCACGGTGCCTACGCGCAACACATTGGCGAGACCAAGGCCACGGTAGTCGCAGGATTACATGCCGCCGCAATGGAAGGAGCGACCGAGATCGTCCCACTAGCGGCTGATGCCTGCGACTTTGCACAGGTGGATTTCGCACAGACGCTCGCCGGCGCCGCACTGGCCATCGACGCCTCGACCACACTTGAATACCCACGAGCGGCCAGCGCGGTCGATACCCTTCCGCGACATTTCTCCGTCTTCGTCACGCCGAACGGCAACGCTGCAGTGCTGCTTGCCGAGGATGCGAAGCGGATGCAACGGCTTCGCACACTGGAGGCGCAGTACTATCGCGCACTGATCCAGCAGGACTGGGGGAGAGTCCACCTCGACGGCCACGCGAGCACCTTCTGGAGCGGGGCGAGTTGCCGCGACATCTCACTCGTGATGCCTTACTCGCGCATCCTGGGCCAGGCAAGCACGCTGACGGAGCAGATCCAGGCCGCTGTGGCGCGCGAGGATGCCCTGATTCGGATCTGGCAACGCGATCCTGCGCGTGGCGGCGTCGAGGTGCATGATGTGCCAGCAGTGCCCGAGCGGCGTATCGCGCTGGGTGAGCTTGACCTCTATATCGACGACGGCGTCGAACAACAGTTGCGGGCTTTGCGCCAGCAAAGCTTTCCCAACGAAACCGGTGGCGTGCTGCTCGGGTACTACGATTTCAACATCAAGGCTGTTGTCATCGTCGCCGGTTTGCCAGCGCCCTCCGACAGCAAGGCCAGCCCCGACTCCTTCGAGCGTGGCGTCGCCGGACTTGCTGAAGCGGTCAAGGACGCCGCCAAGCGCACCGCGGGCATGGTCGGCTACGTCGGCGAATGGCATAGCCATCCGCCTGGCCACTCCGCATCTCCGAGCCGGCACGACCTCGTGCAACTCGTCCATCTGGCACTCGGCATGGCCGATGACGGCCTGCCGGCCGTTCAGCTCATCGTCGGAGAGCAAGACCTGCAAATCTTGCAAGGTGCGGTGCAGTGATATGCCAGGCGAGATGATCTTGAAGATATGGGACGTTGAACATGGCGCCTGCGCCATGCTCACACATCGCTCTGCCTACGGCGTGGAAGGGCGCCTGGCGATGATCGACTCGGGTGACAACAGCACCACAGGCTGGAAGCCGAGCACCTACATCAAGCACTACCTGAAGCGCAACGTTCTGGACTACCTGTTCGTGACGAATGCGGACCTCGACCACATCAGCGATCTGAACAACCTGTGGAAAGAAGGAATCACGGTATCCACGTTCTTCCGCAATCGCAGCGTGTCACCCGAAGTCATGAGGATCATCAAGGAGGCCAGCGGCGAACTGACCGAGGACATCGAACGATACTTGGACATTCATGCCGGCTACGTCTACCCCGTGGACGTCCCCTTCGATGAGAGTATGGGAGGCATCTCGGTGCGGACGTTTTGGAACTCGACGCCACCCTTTTACGACACGAACAACCTGAGCATGGTGGCATTCTTCAAGTACGGGCCATTCAAGATTCTGTTTCCCGGCGACCTCGAAGAAGACGGATGGCTGGCGCTGCTCGAACAGCCGGCAATTCGAGCTGAGCTCATCGACACGACCGTGCTCGTGGCATCCCACCACGGCCGAGAGAACGGCTACTGCCGGGCGCTATTCGACTACTGTCACCCGCGAGCGATCGTGATGTCCGACAAAGCAATCGTCCATGATACGCAGGGGATGACTCAGACCTATCGCCAGCGCGTCATCGATCACTGGCCGAACGGTGTTCTTGTCGCCACGACTGGAAAACAGCGCCGTGTGCTCACAACGCGACGCGATGGCTGGATTCAATTCAACGTCAACGATCGTGGCGATTTCACCATCTATACGGAGTGCTATGGATGAGGGACACCAAAGACTACGGCAGCAAGACACTCAAGGGCCGCAACCTCGCATGGCTGGTGGCGACGCTCATCCTGGACTTCCTCGTCCTTCTGGTCCTTGCCTTCCACACCGCGATCGAGGATCTGACGCCGACTCGACTAGCGGCCGTTCGCGCCAGCCTGACCGCACTGTTGCCGATCCCGGTGTTGATCTTCTCGTCGCTGATTTCGGCCGACCACAAGGCCATCCTCGTATTCTGGCGCTGCAAGCATCCGTTGCCGGGTTCGCGTGCCTTTTCCGTGC
Organism: Diaphorobacter sp. J5-51; assembly: GCF_001023515.1. Lineage (NCBI taxonomy): Bacteria > Pseudomonadati > Pseudomonadota > Betaproteobacteria > Burkholderiales > Comamonadaceae > Diaphorobacter > Diaphorobacter sp. J5-51. Next base: position 42,169 of record NZ_JSYI01000024.1, read on the forward strand.
ACGCGCCGGCGGATCACCGCATCGACCTGACGAAGCTGAAAAAGAACGTCGGCGAGTTCCCTGTGGGTGAACGCGACCAGAACGCGAAGTGGTATGGCCTCTACAAGCAGGTCGATTCAGACCCCTCGGTCGTGGACAGCCACAAGAACTATCTGCTGTTCCGCGACATTGCCGCTATGTCGCTGCTGCTCGTGCCCATAGTACCCGCGGTGATGTATTTCAGTGGGTTGGATACGCCTCGCATTCTGATTTCGACCGCTTGGTTCCTGGGTCAATATCTGGTCGCGGCATTCGCTGCGCGCACGACAGGCATCCGCTTCGTGCAGAACGTGCTGGCCGTGCATGCCAGCCGGAAAGTGACGAACTCGCGGAAGAAGGAGGCTGATGGATAGGTTCTGGCGCAGCCTCGTACTCAAGGTCCTCCAGATGGCAGCGTATTGATCTTGACGGGAGCTTCCAGCTTCCCCGTTTTTTTGCATCCTGAGCAGCCCATAACGCTCGCTGCTGTTGTCGCATCAAACCGGAGAGTGCCGATTCCGGTTTGACAGTCGCTTCCATCGCCCCCCTGGAGTCGACTACCCACCCTGATCGTTTTCACGGTGGCTCGACATGCCAGCTCCCATATCCAACCCATCTGTAGCGCAGTGGCGCCTGCTTGCGGCCGGACTCTTGGCTGTGCTGCTCGACCCCTCCGCCTGGGCCGCCGATGTGCTCGTCGTCACCGACAGCCGTCATCCGGTGCAGGCCCCGGCCGGCGTGCGGATCATCGAGCTGGACCAGGCCACGCGCATCGAGGTCGAACTCGCCGCGCACCTGCCGGCCGACCCGCAACAGGCCGCAGCCGTGGTGCGGCAGCGGTTGCATGGCGGCGGCGAGGCCCTTCAGCGCCGCATCGGCCACGCCTATCAAGGTGTCGCGGATGCCTGGGGACTGGGCATCGCCAAGATTCCCGCCGTGGTGGTCGATCGGCGCTACGTGGTCTACGGCGAGTCCGACGTGCCCCGTGCCGTCGCGCGCATCAACGCCTACCGGAGCACGCAGCCATGAGCCTCCTGCTGGCACGCCGGCGCCTGCGCGCCACCGCCGCCTCGTTGCTGCTGAGCGCGGCCACGTCGACGTTCGCCCTGGACACCGCCACCATCGTCTCGTCGGCGTTGTCCCCCGACTGCCTCGAATACCGCGTGGTCGGAATCTGCTACTGGCTGTACTGCACGCCCTTCGGCTGCTCGGTGCGCACTTCCGTCAAGGTGCGCCACTATGTCCCCGATGCGGTGGTGTCGAGTTACTCGAACACCGGCGAAAACCCGTGGCTGGAAGTCAGGGCGATGAGCATGCCCAACCCGACCGCCAAGGCTGGCGGTGACGGCACGACCAATCACGACAACGAGAACAACCTCGCCAAGTTCAAGAACGCGGATGTCATCGGCCATCCGGCCGGGATGGTGTTCAGCCAGTTCGCCAGGGCCTCCGGCTACACCTGCGAAGGCGCGGGCACGGCCTTCGTGCCGTATCTGCTGAGCACGCTCGACACGCTGGCTTGGCGCTACAACGTCCCGGAAGCGCTCTACCCCGAAGCGCTCATCCCCGGCCGGCGCGAAATCGGTACGCGCACCGGCCTGAACCTCTGGGGCAACGTGTATCCCCGCGGTGGCTTCCTGCACCAGACCGACGACCACAAGAGCGGCGCCGTGGTCGCGCAGCGCGCGGGCGACATTGTGACGCGCCGCAACCAGATTCACGTGTACCAGCCACTGCTGGCCAACGCCCGCGACGGGTACTGGCCGGCCGGCGCGTTGATGGAGACCGACGCCTCGACGGGCAAGTGGCAGGAGCTGACGCCCACGCTCTCGAACAGTTGCGTGGTCTTCCCGCACAGCCGCACCCGCGTGCAGGCCCAGCAGGGCGACTACGCCTGGGCCTTGTGGCGGCCGTACTCCTGCTGCCGGCGCCGTGGCCAGGTCTTCCTCGGCAGCGTCGATTTCATGTGAGGAACCCACGATGAACGCCTCCCTCCCTGACTTCCTGCACCGCGCGAAGTCGCCCCTGCGGGCCACGCTGCTCGTGGCGGCCATCACGCTGGTCGTCGGCGTCGCCTGGGCGCAGACCCGCATCGACCCCAATGGCGTGAACGTCAGCGGCAGCATGATCGGCGACGACGTGCTCTACAGCATCGGCGGCGGCCGGGCCGTGTCGATGGGTGGTGCCGGCAACATGCAGAGCATCGGCGTAGGCGTCGGCTGGAACAGCAACCTGATCTGCGGCGACATGAGTATCACCACGACACTGCAGAACCAGCTCAACGGCATCACCAACGGCTTCCAGACGATCATGAGCAACGTGATCCAGAACGCCACCAGCGCCGTGGCCTCGCTGCCGGCGCTGATCATCCAGCGCGCCGACCCGGGGCTCTACAACCTGCTGACCAACGGCATCCTCCAGGCGCGCCTGGACTTCGACCGCTCGAAGATGACCTGCCGGGCCATCGCCAATCGCATGGCGGATATGGCCGGCGGCCAGGCCGGCTGGGACCAGCTCGCCGAGGGGATGGCGCTGCGGGATGCGGTCAGCAGCACCGATGCCGTCTCCGCCATCGAGCAGGCCGAGTCCAACAAAGGAAACAACGGCGTGCCATGGGTTGGCGGCGGCAACGCGGGCGGCTCCGGTCAGAGTTCGATCAAGGTGGTCGGCGACGTGACGCGCGCGGGCTACAACCTGCTCAACGGGCGCAGCGCCACCGATACCTCGTCGATCGCGCGCAACGCCTGCGGCAACCGCCTGACCTGCCAAACCTGGTCCTCGCCCCAGGCGGCCGCGGACTGGGCGACCCGCGTGTTGGGCGAACGTGAGCAGCGCACCTGCGAAAACTGCACGAAGACCCAGACCACGCCTGGCGTCGGGCTCACGCCAATGATCCAGGAAGAGTACGAGACCAAGCTGCAGGCGCTGCAGGAACTGGTGACGGGCACCCGGCCGACGACGCTGGCCAATCTCGACGCGGCCGGCAGCAGCTCGCTGCCGATCACCCGCGGCGTGATCGAGGCCCTGCGTGACGAACCCGACCAGGACGTGCTGGGCAAGCGCCTGGCGTCGGAGGCGGCGCTGTCCAGCGTGCTGGAGAAGGCCCTGCTGCTGCAACGCACGTTGCTCACTGGCAAGAAGGAGCCGAACGTCGCCGCCAACGAACTGGCCGTGCAGGCGGTAGACCAGGAGAACAGCGCGCTGGAGCAGGAGATCAACAACCTCAAGACCGAACTGGAGCTGCGGCGCACGCTGGCCGGCAACTCGGCGATGGCGATCATCCAGCGCCACAGCACCCGCGCTGCCGGTTCGCGCGGCGTCTTCGAGGGCGACACCACGCGCGACCGTCTGCGGGAAGTCCAGAGGCCGCGGAGCGGTACGCCATGAGCCGGCTGGCCTGGCTGCGGCTGCCATGGCTGTTCAACCGCCGCGTCGGTGTGGCGCTGCTGTGGACCTTGCTCGTGGTCGCCGCCGCGGTCGCGGTGAACATCGCCGGCATCTACGTGGTCGGCGGCGTCGAGGGCTGGCAGCACTGGCTGCAGGCGCACGCCGGCCACTTCTTCGTGTGGCGGCTGTGCCTCTACGGAGCGACGGCTTACGGCTGGTGGTGGATGCGTCGGCGCCTGTTGCGGCGGGAGCCGTCCCGCGAGACGCATCCGCGCNATCGCGGCCGTGATCTCCGTGGTCGCGCTGGAAGCCAGCCAACTGCTGCGGCACGGCTGAGACCGGGAGGCAGGCATGACGCTCTACACCACGGACTACCTGGAGTATTACCTGACCCTGGTAGCTTGGGTGGTCAACAACGGCATCTGGAGCATTCTCGTGGCCAGCGGCGTGTTCGCGCTGCCGTTCGTGGCCATCGTGATCCAGGAGTGGCTCAAGGCCCGCAGCGAAGGTGCGGACGAAGGCAACAAGGGCGTGCTGTCGTCGATGCGCATCGAGAACCGGGTGTGGGTGGCGATCGTGGTCATCATGTTCGCCGGCATCCCGTTCATCCCGGTGGATCTCGCCACGATCAGGTTCGACACCACGCGCTCCGCGCAATGCCAGGTCAGTGTCCCGCTGCCCAACGACACGGGCTGGTCCAACGTCTACACGGCGCTCAACGACCAGAGCGCGCTGGTGCCGGTGTGGTGGTTCTTCATGCACGCGCTGTCGAAAGCCGTGACGGGCTCCGCGGTGGCGGCGATTCCCTGCGGCACGGACCTGCGTCAGATTCGCATGGATGTGGATGCCACGCGCATCGACGATCCAGTGCTGGCACAGGAGGTCGCCGACTTCACGCACGACTGCTACGGGCCGTCGCGCGCCAAGCTGTTCATGAACCGGCCGACGCTCTCCGACGAGCAGATGAACGACGTCACCTGGATCGGGTCGAGTTACTTCCTCGACACGCCCGGCTTCTATGACACCTATCGCGCCAGGACCCCACGCACGGCCTGGCCCTACGACGCGACCCGCGATGCGGGGCTGGCACAGGTGGACAGCGGCGGCGGCTATCCGTCCTGCCGGCAGTGGTGGGCCGATGGCGGCCAGGGACTGCGCAGCCGGCTGCTGGCACAGGTCGACCCGGACCTGCTGACCCGCATCGGGCGCTGGGTGGGCTTCCTGTCGCAGAGCGAGGTCAATGACTCGGTGATCCGCGCCGTCGTCTCACCGCGGCAGCAGAAGATGAACCAGGGCGCCGTCTACACCGATTACGGCGGCCAGATCGACAAGACGCTGCCGAACATCGTCACGCGCGGCGCGAGCGACCTGGGGCTGACCGTCGGCTCGCTGGGCTTCTTTCCGGCGATGGACGTGGTGCGCCAGGCGCTGCCGATGGTGCTGACGATGCTCAAGATGGCGCTCGTCATCTGCATCCCGCTGGTGCTGCTGATCGGCACCTACGACCTGAAGACGGTGGTGACGGTGAGCTGCGTCCAGTTCGCGCTGTTCTTCGTGGACTTCTGGTTCCAGCTCGCGCGCTGGATCGACAGCACGATCCTGGACGCGCTCTACGGCTGGGGGTTTGGCGCCGACAGGCCGCACACGAACTTCGATCCGCTGATCGGCTTGAACAACGCCTTTGGCGACATGCTGCTCAACTTCGTCATGGCGATGATGTTCATCGTGCTGCCGACGTTTTGGGTCATGGCATTGGCTTGGGCAGGCGTTCGCACGGGAAATATCGTGCAGGGGTTGTCCACCGCCACCTCGGACGCCAAGGGCGCTGGGGGGCGTGGCGCTGGTATGGCAATGAGCGCCGTATCGAAGAAGTGACCGCCGTTCAGTCGTCGTCGGTCACATGCGGGTCGATGCGCCAGTCGCTCTTGTCATAAAGCCCGAAGCCGTTGGGGCCTTCCCTCCACTCGGGTTGCGGTTCCTCTTGATCAGAGTCGTCGTGCTGCACGAGCCATGCAGCAGTCACCGCAAAGGCAAGCAGCAGGGCCAGCCAGAACGCGGAGTAGAGCAGCGCACCGAGCACGGCGAGCTTGACGATCCAGAGCACCGCCGTCGCCGCGCCCGCGGGCACCCCGCGCGTCACCAGCCAGCCGGCGACACGCTGCTCGCGGCGCAGGTATCCACGCCAGGCACGGCCAGCCCCCCGGCCCAGCCGGTGGCTCCAGCGCCCGTTGTGCGTGTTGGTGGTCATGCTCATATGCCTCGGCTTCAGTGGTGCCTCACCTCGCGGAGCGGCCGGTCGTGGCCTGCCCTCCAGCATAGACCGCGATCAGGAGGGCGGGTTGCGGCCGGCAGAGCTGGGTTGGCTCGGGTTGCAGGTCGATTAGATTCTGCACTATAAATCAAACCTTATGCTACTTTCCATGCACGTTCCTGCGATAGCTCTAGGGGCTGATTGGATTCCGTGCTATTTTTATAGCATGGATGGAAATTCTAGGCACCAGGTAATCAAGCGGCTGCAGGCGGGACTTCCCCGCGGGGCGCCGTTCGACCTTGCCACCCTGAGCCAGTTCGGGGTGTCGCCCCAGCTCGCCGCCCACTATGCCGACGGCGGGTGGCTCGTGCGCCTGGCCCATGGCGTCTATGCCTTCCCGAACGATGAATTCGGGGTCTACGGTGCGCTGAAGTTCCTGCAACAGCGCGTGCCCGGCCTGCACGTCGGCGGCAAGAGCGCCCTGGCCCTGCAGGGTGTGCGGCACAACCTGGGCAGCCGGGAGGCGCTGGTGCTGTGGGGCGACGGTCGTTTCGTGTTGCCGGCCTGGTTCACCTCGCGCTTTCCGGCCCGCTACGTCCACGCCCGCCTGTTCGACTGGCCGGACACGGCGCTGGCCAGCAAGACCCTGACCACGCCGCCTGGCCTGCCCGAGGATCTGCGGGTGGCTGCCTCCGAGCGTGCCGTTCTGGAGCTGCTGTACGAAGCCGGCGTCAAGCAGAGCCTCGAAGAGGCTCGCAACATCTTCGATGGACTGCGTTCCCCCCGCAAGGACTTGCTCGGACAACTGCTGTCCTGCTGCGCCAGCGTGAAGGCCGTGCGCCTGTTCCTCACCTGGGCGCGCGAGATCAGCCTCGTGGATGTCGGTGCCCTGCTGGAGCAGTACCCGGTTCGCACCGGCAGCAACACGCGCTGGATGAGCCGGCTCGATGACGGCACCTTGCTGAGCCTGAGACCTCATGGATAAGACCTACGCGGACACCGTTCGCCTGCTGCTGGCCGTCGCGCCCGACGTGTTCGCCAACGACATCTTCGCCATGAAGGGCGGCACGGCCATCAACCTCTTCGTGCGGGACATGCCGCGCCTGTCGGTGGACATCGACGTGGTATACCTCCCGTGGCAGACGCCGCGCGACGAAGCGCTGCAAGCCATCAACCAGGAGCTGGCCGCCATCGCCGCGCGCCTTGCACCGCTGGGCGTGCAGACACGCCTGGTTCGCGCCAAGGACCTGGGGGACACCAAGCTGATCGTCGAGAACGATGCCAGCCAGGTGAAGATCGAGGTCAACGTCGTGTTCCGAGGCAGCGTGCTGCCCGTCGAGCGGCGGCCGCTGAGCGCCAAGACCAGCGATCTGTTCGGCGTCGAGTTCGAGCTGCCGGTTCTGGCACCGGACGAGCTGTACGCCAGCAAGCTGGTGGCCGCGCTGGATCGGCAGCACCCCCGCGACCTGTTCGACGTGTGGCAGCTCTACGAATCGGGCGACATCAGCGACGGCATGGTCGAGTGCTTCGTGATCTATCTGGCGGGCCACAACCGGCCGCCCCACGAAGTGCTGTTCGGCAACGACAAGGACATCGCCGGCGAGTACGAGCGGGCCTTTGTCGGCATGACCGAAGTGGACTGCTCCCTGGAGACACTGCTCGATGCTCGCGCCAGGATGCGGCGCGAGCTGCCACAGCGACTGAGCACCGCGCACAAGCAGTTTCTGAGCGGGCTGGCGCGCGCAGAACCGGACTGGTCGCTGGTGCGGTGCCAGCACGCCGCGCAACTGCCGGCACTGCGCTGGAAGCTCGCCAATCTCGAAACCTTCCGCAAGCGCCGTCCCGACGACTTCGCAGCGCAATCCGCCGCCCTCGACACCGGCTTGGGCCAGAGCTGACGAGCGTCCCGCAGCGCCCCACTTGCCGGGATTGCCCCATGCCGCATTCATCGTGGCGCCCGCGCAGCAGCGGCCCTATACCCAAAGGCTTCCGATAAAGGCCAAAGGGCTGGGAAGGGGCAAAGGAAGGGCGCCAAGGGGAAAGGCTCTATCCTGAAAAGGCCAAAAGGCGCCCCGAGCAGCCCGTCATCCGGGGTTCGCCATGCTCTCGCTGTTCCAGCGCAAAAGGGTGCCACCCACCGCCGGCACGCCGCCCACCTCCGCCATCGAAACTCCGAAAGGGTCGATGCGGCCGGAGTCGGCCGCATCGCTGCTGGCCACGCCGCGCCGGCAGAAACTGCTGGAACACATCTGGCAGCGCACATCGCTCTCGCGCCGGCAGTTCGCCACGCTCTACCTCGCCCCGCTGGAGCGCTACGCCGAGCTGGTCCAGCAGTTCCCGGCTTCCGAGAACCACCACCACGCCTATCCGGGCGGCATGCTGGACCACGGCCTGGAGATCGTCGTCTATGCGCTGAAGCTGCGGCAGTCATACCTGCTGCCTGCGGGCGTCACGCCGGAGGCACAGGCGGCCCAGGCCGAAGCCTGGACCGCAGGCACGGCCTACGCGGCCCTGCTGCACGACATCGGCAAGATTGCCGTCGATCTGCACGTCGAACATGCCGACGGCAGCGTCTGGCATCCCTGGCACGGCCCGCTGCGAAAGCCCTACCGCTTCCGTTACCGAAAGGAGCGCGAGTACCGCCTGCACAGCGCCGCCACCGGGCTGCTCTACGCGCGCCTTCTCGATCGGGACATCTTCGACTGGCTCAGCGGCTATCCCGACCTCTGGGCCGCGCTGCTGTACGTGCTGGCCGGCCAGTACGAGCACGCTGGCACGCTCGGCGAACTGGTCGTGCAGGCCGACCAGGCATCGGTCGCCCAGGAACTCGGCGGCGATCCCAGCAAGGCGCTGGCGGCGCCCAAGCATGCGCTGCAACGCAAATTGCTCGACGGCTTGCGCTACCTGCTCAAGGAAGAATTCAAGTTGAACCAAGCCGGTCCGGCGGACGGTTGGCTGACCCAAGACGCTCTGTGGCTGGTGAGCAAGACCGTCTCCGACAAGCTGCGCGCACATCTGCTGTCGCAGGGCATCGACGGCATCCCGGCGAGCAATACGGCGGTGTTCAACGTGCTGCAGGATCACGGCATCGTGCAACCGACGCCGGATGGCAAGGCGATCTGGAAGGCTACCGTCACCAGCGACGCCGGCTGGTCGCATGCCTTCACCTTCCTGAAACTCTCGCCGGCCATGATCTGGGATGCCGCCGACCGGCTGGCGCCGTTCGCAGGCCGTGTGCAGGTCGAAGAGGAACAGGCGGAGCCGCCGCCGCTAGCGCCGGCGGTGGCCGATGGGCCGCGCGTGGAAGGCACCGAAGCTGCACCCGCGAGCACGGCGCCGATCGCATCCATAGCCACAGACACCGGCGTGGCCGCGCTGCTCGATCTGCTGGGCGACACCGCTCCACCCACAGCATCGGAGACCCCGACTTGCCCTGTTGCCGAGGCCGAGCCGGCCCCTTCGACCGTGCCCACGCCAGGAATGAGCCTCGCGCCTTCCCAGGATCGCGCGGAGCCCTCCGGGGCGCACTTCATGGCCTGGCTGCGCCAGAGCATCCAGACGCGCAAGCTCATCATCAACGACGCCAAGGCCCTGGTGCATACCGTCGCCGGTACGACCTACCTCGTCAGCCCCGGCGTGTTCCAGCGCTACGCGCAGGAGTACCTTCAAGTCGCCGCGCTGGCCAAGCAGGAGAAGCTGGAGGGGTGGCAGTGGGTACAGAAGCGCTTCGAGAAGATGGGACAGCACCGCAAGCAGCCGAGCGGGCTGAACATCTGGACCTGCGAAGTCACGGGGCCGCGCAAGTCGCGCCGGCTGCACGGCTACCTGCTCGTCAGCCCGGATGCGCTGTTCCAGGAGACGCCGCCAGACAACCCATACCTGCGGCTCCTCAACGAGGCCGCAAAGCGCGATGATTCAGCCCTTGGGGGCAAGGACGACGATCAGGCGTAGGCATGCGACCGCTGTGCGGGCCGGCTTCAATCCGCGGATGGGGCCGACTCTGCCAGCTTGGCTTCGGTCAGAGTCATCAAGTGGGCGGAACTGCATTTCAGCGCACGGGCGATCTTGAGGATGAGAGGGAGCGTGGGGACATGCTCGCCGCGCTCGATCTTGCCCATGTGCGACCGTTCGATGCCGGCCATGTGGGCCAGCGTTTCCTGAGCGATACCCTGGTTGGTTCTTTCTTCCCGCACGGCAGCCCCAAACGCGATGGCTGGTTCCGCTTCGTAGGTAGTGGTGCCGGTGGGGCGGCCCCTTTGGATCGAACGCTTTGGCATTGCCAAGAGCGTCGAACACGGTCACGATTTAAACCACGTTAAACTTAACTCATTCAACGGATTCGAGATCAGTTGCCACGAGTTCACCGCCTGGGGGGAGCTGGACGTGGAATCGAGTGACATCACCGCCGAAATTCGCATGGCCGTCCTCGGCGAATGGGTGCCTCCCCAGCTCGCCGACGTGCTCGCCCTGCAGCGTGCCGAAGAGCCGGAGACTCATGCCGTCCTGGCCGGCTGGACAGATCCCGGTCGAGGCGCGGAGCTGCCGGGCGACGGCTTCGACTTCGCCTTGTCTGCGGTTGCCCGGCAGTGGCCTGGCTGGGTATGCGAGCCGCTGTGGCATGACACGCTGGCGGTCGCCGTGGCCAAGCGCTCCCACCTGCTGGCCTACCGTGAAGTGCCGTGCCAGGAAGTGCTCAAGCAGCCGTTGATCTGCTCGCAGTCCACGGCCGATGAACCATGGCGCATGACCGTGCAGCGCGTGTTCGAGAACGCGCTGCAGGAGCGGGAGCAAACGGTGGAGACATTCGATGTGGTGATGACGCTGGTTGCCGCCGGGTACGGGATCACCATTGCGCCCGCCGCGAGACTGGCGAGCTACCTACGCCGAGGCATCGCCATGCGGCCGCTGGCCGGCGCACCAACGATCGTGATGGCTTACCTGCTCCGTCGCGAGGCTTCCTTGTCGGACACCCAGGCAAGATTCGCCCGCCGCGCGCGCTTGGTGTCCTGACGGACGCGCGGGGATCGCGGTTTCGCCACGATCCCGCATTCCTGCTGCTAGGCGACCCCGACTCGCGGCGGGGTCCATTCGCTCTCCTTCACGGCTGTGCTCACTGCCATGACGAGCTTGTCGAGGTTGCCGGCCGTCACGCCCTCCAGTGCCGAACGCCCCCGCAGCATCGAGCGCGGTTGCAGCAGTGCATGGTAGATCTGCCAGGGGTCCGCACCCCTGGTCAGCTTCAGGACGGACTGGATCAGCTCGTGCTTGAGTGGGTCGAGGTGCCAGTCCGGCACGCGCTGGCCGCGGTTGCCTACGTTCAACGCCAGCAAGTTGCCCGCCTTGATCTCGTAGCTGATCCACCTGCGGGACTTGCCCGCCATCTTGGCAAACGCCGCGACGGGAAGGTTGTGCGGCGCTTCGAAGACATCGAACAGTTCCATCCTCTCGCGCTGAATGTCCGAAGGCACCAGCGGCGCGGCTGATCGAGGGATCGGAACCGCCGGCAGCCGATGTGCGGCGGCAGAAACCAACGGCATGGCGTCACCCGGCTTCGTCACCAGCAGGATTGGCGAAGCGCTAACCGGCGTGGAGGGTGCATTTGCGGTTTGCTCACTCGGGAATGCGGGCACGCCTTCCAGATGCACGGTGAGTGGCATGCTGGCCGCCTCGACCTGGTTCTGCTCGAAGAGGTCGAGCCGATCGGCCCAGTCCTGCATCATGCGGCGACGCTGCTCCACGTACTCGGCATGGTTGTAGGTCGCGCTGACCTTGTTGGGATCGACATGCGAGAGCTGTGCATCCACCCAGACCTTCGGGTAGCCGATCTCGTTGAGCGCAGTGGACATCGTGCCGCGGATGCCGTGCCCAGTCAGGCGTTCCTGATAGCCCATGCGCTTGAGGGCACCATTGAGGGTGTTCTCGCTGATGCGCTTCTTCAAGTCGCTGTCGTGCCGGAACAGGTGGCGCTGGGCCGGCTTGAACTCATCCAGCAGGTGCCGGACGATCTCCATGGCCTGAATCGACAGCGGCACGATGTAGGGCGGGATGTCCTTCGCCTGCTGCCGCTTCTTGCGCATATCCAACTGGAGTTGCTTCACGACGTCGGGCGGGATGATCCACAGCCCACGGTCCAGATCGAATTGATCCGGCGTCGCCTGTCGCAGCTCTCCGGTTCGCACGCCGGTCAGCAGCAATAGCCGCAGCCCGAGCTGGGTCTGCCGCCTGCCGCGATAGCTGCGTAGCCGCTGCAACAGCTTCGGCAGCTCGGCCATGCGCAGGAACGGGTTGTGATTGACGGGTGGCAGTGGCAGCGCCACCACATCGAGATCGGAGGCGGGGTTCTGTTCCAGGCCCGGCACGATCACCAGCGCGTAGCGGAACAGTTGGTTGAACCACGTCCTGACTTTCTCGGCGACGGAGAGCGCCTTGCGCTTCTCGATCTTGGCGATCACCTCCAAGAGGTCGGGACGCTTGATCTCATAGACCGACCGCTTGCCCAAGGCGGGCAGCACATCCTTGTCGAAGATGCGCGGAAGTATCGAGAGGGTCGTCTGCCGGCCTTCCTTGAGGCTGAGCCCGCGATGCTTGAGCCACTTGCGATACACCGCCTCGAAGGTGTTTTCGTCGGCGAGCCGGACAGCAGTGCGCTTCTGCTTGCGGTGAACGCGAGGATTGGTGCCTTTGGCTAGCAGGGCGCGCGCTTCGTCGCGTAGGCTGCGGGCCTCGCGAAGCGTCACCTCCGGGTAGGTGCCGAGCGACATCCGCTTCTGCTTGCCCGCCCAGTAGTAGCGGAAGTGCCAAGTCCTGCCCCCTGCAGCCGTGACGGCCAGGGAGAGGCCATCCAAGTCAGGGAGGGTGTATGCCTTGCCTGTTGCCTTGGCCTGTCGAACGGCCAGGTCTGAGAGTGCCATGCTCTTGCTCCTGAACATGAGTCAGGAACCAGATGCTGGTCACGTCGACCTCGCCCCTCCATCAACAATCCGGAATCAGCTGCGCCCGCAAAAATGGACTTGTTTGTGGACTTAAAAGTCCCGGCTGTAGGCGGATCGCAGTGGACCACGGCAGAACGTCAAAGAGAGGAAAAGTCCTTGTGCGGCAACGACTTGCAGACTCTCTTGGACTTCTGCGGAAGTCCGCAGAATGATGCAGTGGAGCGGGCGATGGGAATCGAACCCACGTCTTGAGCTTGGGAAGCTCAGGTCCTACCATTGAACGACGCCCGCGAAGTCGGTGGATTCTAGCGCACTGCCGCGTGCTTTCCGGGCAACCGTGCGTTCTGCGCCGGCCGACGACCAGCCTGTCCTGCCGGTGCATAGGTTCGTGGACATTTCTGGCCATCGGGCAATAGGAGCAAGCGCTGGCAGCTACGAAAAAAGAAGCAAAAGTGCTCTCTACTTCTGGATATCGCCCACGCAGAGGTATTTGATCTCCACATAGTCGTCCATGCCGTAGTGGGAGCCCTCGCGCCCCAGGCCCGACTGCTTGACGCCGCCGAAGGGCACATGCTCGGTCGCGAGAATGCCGACGTTCACACCCACCATGCCATATTCCAGCGCCTCGCCCACTCGGAAGATGCGGCCCACGTCGCGGCTGTAGAAGTAGCTGGCCAGGCCGAACTCGGTGGCGTTGGCGGCAGCGATGGCTTCCTGCTCGGTCTCGAACCTGAAGACCGGCGCCAGCGGGCCGAAGGTTTCCTCGCGCGCGCACAGCATTCCAGCGGTGGCGTTGGCCAGCACCGTGGGCTCAAAGAACTGGCCCGCGCCCAGTTCCGCCAGGTGCTTTCCGCCCGTCACGACGCTGGCGCCCTTGGCGATGGCGTCGTCCAGGTGGCGCTGTACCTTGTCCACCGCGGCGGGTTCGATCAGCGGGCCCTGGTTCACGCCGTCCTCGAAGCCATTGCCGACCTTCGCGGTTTTTACGCGAGCGGCAAACTTGGCGACGAAGGCGTCGTACACCCCCGCCTGCACGTAGAAGCGGTTGGTGCACACGCAGGTCTGCCCGGCATTGCGGTATTTGCTGGCAAAGGCGCCTTCCACGGCGGAGTCGAGGTCGGCATCGTCGAACACGATGAACGGCGCATTGCCGCCCAGCTCCAGGCTCAGCTTCTTCACCGTGGGCGCGCACTGGGCCATGAGGATGCGCCCGACCTCCGTCGAGCCGGTGAACGACAGGTGGCGCACGACGTCGCTTGCGCACAGCACCTTGCCGATGGCGATGGAGTTCTCCGCATCGGCCGTCAGCACGCTCAGCACGCCTGCGGGAATGCCCGCGCGCAACGCCAGCTCGGCCGCGGCGAGGGCGGTGAGGGGGGTGAGCTCGGCCGGCTTGATGACCACCGGACAGCCCGCCGCGAGCGCCGGCGCCACCTTGCGCGTGATCATCGCCAAGGGGAAGTTCCACGGTGTGATCGCCGCGCACACGCCGATGGGCTGCTTGAGCACCAAAAGGCGGCGGTTGTTGTCGAACTGCGGCAGGGTCTCGCCGTTCACGCGCTTGGCCTCCTCGGCAAACCACTCGACGAAGCTTGCGCCATAGGCCACCTCGCCCTTGGCCTCGGGCAGTGGCTTGCCTTGCTCCGCCGTCATGAGCCGGCCCAGGTCGTCCTGGTGCTGCATGAGCAGGTCAAACCACTGGCGCAGGATGGTGCTGCGCTCCTTGGCGGTCTTGGCCTTCCATGCGGGCCATGCTTCGTTGGCGGCGGCGATGGCCAGCTCGGCTTCCTTGGCCCCCAGGTTGGCCACATCGGCCAACTTCAGGCCCGTGGCCGGGTCGTGCACGGCAAAGCGTGCGCCGCCTGCGAACCACTGGCCTCCCAGCAGGGCGTCGGTCTTGAGCAGGCTCGGATCCTTGAGCAGGGAAAGGGGTGATGTCTTCATGTCCATGGGGTGGCTCCTGGAAGGCCGCGGCGGGCAAGGCAAAGGGGCAGGATAGCGCCGTGCGTGCGCAAGGGTGAAATCTATAATGGCAGGTTGGTCACGACGGGATGCCTTGCGCTGCCATACCCGCCCACGAACCCCATACACACCATGAGCACACCGACTTTCTCCGTTGCAGACATTCGCAAGACCTTCCTGGACTTCTTCGCCGCCAAGGGGCATACCGTGGTGGCGTCCAGTCCGCTGGTGCCGGGCAACGACCCCACGCTGATGTTCACCAACTCGGGCATGGTGCAGTTCAAGGATGTGTTCCTGGGTACGGACAAGCGCCCCTATGTGCGCGCCACATCGGTGCAGACCTGCCTGCGCGCCGGCGGCAAGCACAACGACCTGGAGAACGTGGGCTACACCGCGCGCCACCACACGTTCTTCGAGATGCTGGGCAACTGGAGCTTTGGCGACTACTTCAAGCGCGAGTCGCTCAAGTGGGCCTGGGAGCTGCTGACCGAGGTCTACAAGCTGCCTCCCGAGCGCTTGCTGGCCACGGTCTACGCCGAGGACGACGAGGCCTACGACATCTGGACCAAAGAAATCGGCCTGCCGCCCGAGCGGGTGATCCGCATCGGTGACAACAAGGGCGGCCGCTACAAGAGCGACAACTTCTGGATGATGGCCGACACCGGCCCCTGCGGCCCGTGCTCGGAGATCTTCTACGACCACGGCGAGCACATTGCCGGCGGCCCCCCCGGCAGCCCGGATGAGGACGGCGACCGCTTCATCGAAATCTGGAACAACGTGTTCATGCAGTTCGACATGGACGAGCAAGGCAACGTCAAGCCGCTGCCCGCACCCTGCGTGGACACCGGCATGGGCCTGGAGCGCCTGGCCGCCATCCTGCAGCACGTGCACAGCAACTACGAGATCGACTTGTTCGACGCGCTGATCAAGGCCGCGGCGCGCGAAACAGGCACAAGCGACCTGACCAACCCGTCGCTCAAGGTCATCGCCGACCACATCCGCGCCACCGCCTTCCTGGTCGCCGACGGTGTCATCCCCAGCAACGAGGGCCGCGGCTACGTGCAGCGCCGCATCGTGCGCCGCGCCATTCGCCACGGCTACAAGCTGGGTCGCAAGACGCCGTTCTTCCACAAGCTGGTGCAAGACCTGGTGCAGCAGATGGGCGATGCCTACCCCAAGATCCGCGAGCAACAGGCGCGCATCACGGATGTGCTGCGGGTGGAAGAGGAACGCTTCTTCGAGACCCTGGCGCACGGCATGGAGATTCTGGACAGCGCTTTGGCTGGCGGCGCCAAGACGCTGCCGGGCGACGTGGCGTTCAAGCTGCACGACACCTATGGCTTCCCGCTGGACCTGACGAATGACGTGTGCCGCGAACGGGGCGTCAACGTGGACGAAGCGGGCTTTGCCACCGCCATGGAACACCAGAAGAGCACTGCCCGCGCCGCAGGCAAGTTCAAGATGGACCGCGCGCTGGAATACACCGGCGCGGCCAACCAGTTCACGGGTTACGAGCAACTGGCCGAAAGTGCCAAGATCGTCGCGCTGTACGTGGACGGCACCAGCACCGCAGCCCTGCACGCGGGCCAGAGCGGCGTGGTGGTGCTGGACCGCACGCCGTTCTATGCCGAAAGCGGCGGCCAGGTGGGCGACCAAGGCACCATCGGCGCTGGCTCGGCGTGCTTCACCGTGGCCGACACGCAGAAAATCAAGGCCGACGTCTACGGCCACCACGGCATCCTGGAAGCCGGCACGCTGAATGTGGGCGACACGGTGCAGGCGCAGGTGGACCTGCAACTGCGCGCGGCCACCATGCGCAACCACTCGGTCACCCACCTCATGCACAAGGCGCTGCGCGAGGTGCTGGGCGACCATGTGCAGCAAAAGGGCAGCCTGGTGAACGCCGAGCGCACGCGCTTTGACTTCGCGCACAACGCGCCGCTGACGGCCGCGCAGATTCGCGAGATCGAACGCCTGGTGAATGCCGAGGTGCTGGCCAATACCGACACCAACGCGCGCCTGATGGACATCGAAAGCGCGCAGAAAACGGGCGCCATGATGCTGTTCGGCGAGAAGTACGGCGAGACCGTGCGTGTGCTGGACATCGGCACCAGCCGCGAGCTGTGCGGCGGCACGCACGTGCGCCGCACGGGCGACATCGGCCTGTTCAAGGTGGTGGCTGAGGGCGGCGTGGCCGCGGGCGTGCGCCGCATCGAGGCGGTGACCGGCGAGAACGCGCTGGCCTACCTGCAGTCGCTGGAGTCCACGGTGGACCAGGCTGCAGCCGCCCTGAAGGCGCCCCCCGCGGAGCTGACCGCCCGCATTGGCGGTGCGCTCGACCAGATCAAGACGCTCGAGAAGGAACTGGCTGCACTCAAGGGCAAGCTGGCTTCCAGCCAGGGCGACGAGCTGGCCGGCCAGGCCGTGGACGTCAAGGGCATCAAGGTGCTGGCGGCCCGGCTGGAAGGCGCGGACGCCAAGACCCTGCGCGAGACCATGGACAAGCTCAAGGACAAGCTCAAGACGGCGGCCATCGTGCTGGCGGCCGTCGATGGCGACAAGGTGCAGCTGGCGGCTGGCGTGACGGCCGACAGCATCGGCCGTGTCAAGGCCGGGGATCTGGTGAACTTCGTGGCGGCCCAAGTGGGTGGCAAAGGGGGCGGAAAACCCGACATGGCCATGGCCGGCGGCACCAACGCGGCGGCGCTGCCGCAGGCGCTGGCAGCCGTGCAGGGCTGGGTGGGCGAGCGCATCTGACGGCGGCCTGGGCCCCCAGACGGGGGCCGGGCGCAATTGCGGACATGTTGCACCCGCGTGGGCGGTGGTGGCCTGCGCCGCGGTTACACCTGACCCACGGGGCTAGGCAAAAGACGGCAGGCGCAGCACCGTCTGCCGGCAAATGGGCTAGAACAGCTCCACTTCGTCGTGCGCCACCTTGATCTGCAAGGCGCCACTGTTGACCAGATCTTCATAGAAGCAGACCTGGTTGCGTCCATGTTCCTTGGCATAGTAGAGCGCCTGGTCCGCGCGCCCCAGGATCTCCACCGGCGAGCCCTGTTGCGTGGCCGCGAAGCCGATGCTCACGGTGATGTGTCCGATCTGCGGGAACACATGCGTCTGCACGGCCGCGCGCAACCGCTCCAGCGCCTGGCGCGCCTGCGCCAGCGTGAGGGAACGCAGCAGCACCACGAACTCCTCTCCGCCGAAGCGGAAGATGCTGTCCTGGCTCTGGAACAGGGTGCGCAGGCGGTTGGCCACCAGGATCAGCACCTCATCGCCATAGAGGTGTCCAAAGCGGTCATTGACCGACTTGAAATGGTCGATGTCGATCACCGCCAGCCATTGGCGCACGGTGTCTTCGCCCTCGCCTGGGCTGGCGGGTGCGCCGGTCTGTCGTGAGAACTGCTCCTCGAAGGTCTTGCGGTTCAGCAGCCCGGTGAGCGCGTCCCGCTCGCTGTAATCCAGCAGGCTCTGGTAGTTTTGGTAGACCAGAAACACGCCCATGATCACGTCGCGCTGGTGCCGCGTGAAGCGGCGGGACTGGGTGATTTCCAGGCACGCCGTGGGGCGCCCGCCCAGCCACATGGGCAGCCAGAGCGTGTGGCGCTGCTCGGAGGCACGCGCGGCGCTCTCGCCCTGGGTGGCGATGCAGTGGGCCAGTTCAGGCTCTTGCGCCAGCGGAATGCGCTGGGGATCTGAAGCAGCGTCGTACTCACTGGAGACTAACTGCCCTTCGTGGCTCCAGCTGCGCGGGCGCAGCATCAGGACTTCGTCCTGCGTGAACAGCTCCAGCGCCCGCACCTGCACGATATGGCCCAGCTTGAGCAGCGTGGACAGCACCGAGACCTCCAGGCGCAAGTGGTCCCGGTGGGCGGTCATTTCGGCCAGGTTCTGGAGGATGGGCTTCATCGGGAAACGGGAATAGACGCTCAGCGGCGCGTGAACACCAGGTCCCACACGCCATGGCCGAGCCGCATGCCGCGGTTCTCGAACTTGGTCAGGGGGCGATAGTCCGGCTGCGGAGCATAGCCCTCGGCGGTGTTGGACAGCAAGGGTTCGGCCGACAACACCTCCAGCATCTGCTCCGCATACGGCTGCCAGTCGGTCGCACAGTGGATGTAGCCCCCCGGCTTCAGGCGTGCCGCCAGCTGTGCCACCAGCGGCGGCTGGATCAGGCGGCGCTTGTTGTGGCGCTTCTTGTGCCAGGGGTCGGGAAAGAAGATATGCACGCCGTCGAGCGCTCCGGGCGCCAGCATGTGCTCCAGCACCTCGACGGCGTCGTGCTGCAGGATGCGGATGTTGTGGATGTCCTGCTCGCCGATGCGCTTGAGCAGCGCGCCCACGCCGGGTTCATGCACCTCGCAGCACAGAAAGTTGTCTTGCGGGCGCACGCGCGCGATGTGTGCCGTGGCCTCGCCCATGCCGAAGCCGATCTCCAGCACCAGCGGCGCGCTGCGGCCGAAGGCCGCAGTGGCGTCCAGCAGGGCGGGCGCATAGTCCAGCACGTAGCGCGGGCCCAGCTCTTCCAGCGCCTTGGCCTGGCCGGTGGTGGTGCGGCCGGCGCGGCGCACATAGCTTTTGATGCCCTTGGGATGGGCGACGTCTGCCGGGGCGCTGCCTGCGGCACCGGGCATGGGGGAGGCCGCGGGGGCCTGCGGGTCTTGCGAAGAAAGCGTTTGAGTCACAGCGGCGAATTGTAGGTTCCAGGCCATGCCTTGACCCAGAATGCGAGCGCATCGGCGATGCCTGCTATGCCTGTAGGTGACGGCAATCCCAGTACCTGGGCTGCATTTGTCAAAGCCTGCAGCGGCTGGCTGTCGTCGATGGGGGGGGCGCCATGTTGTTTGGAGAGCTTCTCGCCATCCGCCGCACGTACCAGGGGCGTATGCAGGTACTGCGGCGTGGGCACGCCCAATGCGGACTGCAGCAGGATCTGGCGCGGCGTGTTGTCGGCCAGGTCTTCGCCGCGTACCACATGGGTGACGCCCTGGTCGGCGTCGTCGACCACGACCGCAAGCTGGTAGGCCCACAGGCCATCTGCGCGCCGCAGCACGAAGTCGCCCACTTGCCGCGCCACATCTTGAAACTGCGGGCCCAGGCGCCGATCGGTCCAGGAGACGCCGGAACTTGCTATTGAATAAATAGCTGGTTGCACTTGCTGGATGGGCGCTGGAGGCATTTTTGATTGATACCTCTGGGTATGGAAGCGCCAGGCGCGCGGCGTGCGTCCACCCAGGCCGTGGCGGCAGGTGCCAGGGTAGGGGCGTTCCACATGGCGTTCATGTACCAGGCCCTGCGCCTGCAAGGCGGCTTCGATGTCGCGGCGCGTGCATGCGCATGGGTAGGCCAGGCCGGCGTGGAGCAGCCCATCCAGCGCCTGCTGGTAGCGGGGGCCGCGGGTGGATTGGTACAGCGGCTGCTCGTCGGGCAGCAGGCCGCAGCGGGCCAGCTGCGCCAGAATGCGCTCGTCGGCGCCGGGCACGCAGCGCGGCGGGTCCACGTCTTCGATGCGCACCAGCCAGCGCCCGCCGCGTCCTCCAAGGGCCGCGCGCGCGTCCAGCCAGCTGGCCAAGGCGGCGACGAGCGAGCCCGCGTGCAGCGGGCCGGTCGGGGAGGGGGCAAAGCGGCCGACGTAGCCCGCGGCCGCCGTCATGCAGCGGTGAGCGCGAGCTCCAGGCCCGAGACGAAAGCGTCTTCCAGCCGGTGCCCCAGGCACCAATCGCCGCAAACGCCCAGGCCCAGGGAGGCGTCCCACAGAAAGCTCTGGCCCAAGGGCTTTTGCGTCTGCGCGTGGCGCCAGCGCCGCATCTCGGCATGCGTCGGCGTGGCGCGTATGCCGGTGACTTCGGCAAACGCCTTGATGAGCTTGGCCTGCACGCGGGGGGCCTCGTCGTTCAGGTGCTCCAGCGACCAGGCGGGACTGGCCTGCACCGTCCAACGCTCGATCTGTGTCCGGCCGGGCTTGCTGGACTCACGGGCCAGCCAGGCAATGCGGTGGTGCGTACTGCGTGCGGCGTTCCACTGCGGGCCGAGCGTGGTCAGTCCGGGGCGCACGGCCTGCGCAAAGGCCAGCATCAAGGTCCAGCAGGGCGCGATGTCCACGCCGGCCAGGGCATCGTCCCACGGCGTGGAAACGCCGGACTGCTGCAGCAGCGCCCGCGACAGCGGTGCGGGCTGGGCCAGTACCACGCCATCGAAACCCGCATACACCTGCGATCCCCCATCCAGCGTCTCGGTGCGCAGCTGCCAGGCCGTGGGCCGCATGGCGTCGCGCTCGATGCGCGTGACGGCCGTGCGCGTGTGCAGGTGGCCTTCGCGCGCCAGCGGTGCGGCCCAGGCCTGGACCAGCGCATCCATGGCGGGGGCGGCCACCCAGTGCGCTTCACCGGGCGGTGGCGCGGCGGTGGCGACGCGCCCGGCGGCGTCCAGCACGCGGATGGTGGTGGCACTCCAGGCGCGGCACAGGCCGGAAACGGTGTCCAGCGCCCGCTGAAAGCGTGCGTCGCGCACCGTGAAGTACTGCGCGCCCGAATCAAAACTGCCAAACGGCGACGCCAGCGCCGCCGTGCGCCCGCCGGGCTGCGGCGCCTTCTCGAAGACGGTGACCATGTGGCCCGCCTGGGCCAGGGTGCGGGCGCAGGCCACGCCGGCCATGCCGGCACCCACCACGGCAAAGCGCCGCGCGGCGCCCAGGGGCGCGACCTGCTGGCCTTGTTTCAGTCGATCGCTGGAGCGGGAGGAAAAGCGGGTCATGGCAGGCCTTCGATGACGTCGGAAATGGGCTGGTGCAGTGCTGGTAATTAGCGCAGCGCTAGTGTTGACTCTACACGCGCCGCGCGGCCCACGCATTCAGAACTGGTGGTGGTTTTCCAGCAGCGCACGGCGTGTGGCGTCACTTTGCAGTTGCGACAGCCACCACTGCAGCGCGCGGCCCGGCGCAGCGTGCCCGGGGCCACCCCATTGGTAGCTCAGACGCACGTTGCGCGCGGGGCGCGCCACCTGCCGCTCGACCAGATGGCCGGCTTCGAGGTACGGACGCACCATGGGCTCGGGCAGAAAGCCCCCGCCCAGGCCGCGCAACTGTGCATGGATCTTGGCGCGCATGTTGTCCACGGTGAGGACGTCCTGCCCCGCGAGGATGCCCATGGTCACGTTGCTGCGCCGTGCCGAGTCGGCCACGGCGATCGCGCGGTGTTCGCGCAGCGTGGTGTCGCTGATGGGCTCGGGCACCTTGGCCAGTGGGTGATGGGGCGCTACGACGAAGATGAAACGCACCTCGCCCAGCGGGGCGGATTGCAGCCCGGCGACGTTGGAGGCACCCACGGCCACGCCGATGGCCAGGTCTGCTTGGCCCGACCTCAGCGCTTCGGCCGTGCCGCCGAGGATGCCGTCGCGCCACTTCACGCGCGTGGGTGGACCGAGGGCGTAGAACGCCTCCACCAGCTCCAGCATGGTGGTGGCCGAGATGACGCCGTCCACCGACAGCGTGAGCTGCGGCTCCCAGCCCGTGGCCACGCGGCGCACGCGGTTGGCGATGGCGTCCACGTCTTCCAGCAAGCGCTTGCCTTCGCGCAGCAGCTCCATGCCGGCATCGGTGGGCCGTGCGTGGCGGGCGCTGCGGTCGAACAGCAGCACGTCCAGCGCATCCTCGATCTGGCGCACACGGTAGGTCAGTGCGCTGGGCACCACGCCGAGCTGGCGTGCCGCCGCGGCAAAGCTGCCCGTCTCCGCAATGCTCTGCAGCATGGCCAAGTTTTCAGGGGTCAGGGCATCGCGGGTGTTTTGCATGATCGACGGCCTCTTCGTTCAATGAGTTTGAATGATGCCTTCAAGCCCGCTGTCCCTGCAAGGGCGCTGCGCCACCTACAGTTCTCTCCAACGCAACGCATTTCCAGGAGCGACCCCATGCTGACCCTTCGCAAATCGCAAGATCGCGGCCACGCAGACCACGGCTGGCTCCATTCGTACCACAGCTTCTCGTTCGCGGGCTACTACGACCCGCGCCACATGGGCTGGGGCAACCTGCGCGTCATCAACGAGGACCGCATCGCGCCGGGCACGGGCTTCGGCACCCATGGCCACCGCGACATGGAGATCATCAGCTACGTGCTGTCTGGCGAACTGGCGCACCAGGACAGCATGGGCAACGTCAAGGGCATTCCGCCCGGCGACGTGCAGCGCATGAGTGCCGGCACGGGCGTGATGCACAGCGAGTTCAACCACGCCGAGGGCCAGCAGACGCACTTTCTGCAGATCTGGATCGAGCCCAATGTGCGCGGCATCGCGCCGAGCTATGAGCAAAAGCGCTTTTCCGATGCCGACAAGCGCGGCCAGTTGCGTCGCGTGGCCTCGCCTGACGGCGCGCAAGGCTCGGTCACGATCCATGCCGACGCCACGCTGTACGCGGGCCTGTTCGACGGTGCTGAGGCGGCGCAACTGCCCATTGCCGCAGGGCGCAAAGCCTACGTTCACCTGATCCGCGGTACGCTGCAGGTCAACGGACAGCATCTGAGCGGGGGCGACGCGGCCCTGCTGGATAACGAAAGCAGCGTGACCCTGTCCGGGGGAAGCGATGCCGAAGTTCTGGTTTTTGATCTCGCCGCGTGAAGTCTGCCCATCCACTTCAACCTTAGGAGTTCCGCCATGTTTGCTACCCTGCAAAACCCTCTGGCCCTGGTGGGCCGCATCCTCATCGCCCTGTTGTTCATCCCTGCGGGGTTCGGCAAGATCAGCGGCTTTGCCGGCACCGTGGGGCTACGCCACGTCCGTGGGCATGCCCATGCCCACCGTGGCCGTTGCCGTCGGTCTGTTGATTGAACTACTGGGCGGCCTGGCACTGCTCTTCGGATTCGGAACACGCATCGCTGCGCTGGCGCTGGCCGTGTTCACGCTGGCGGCCAGTTTCTTCTTCCACGCCTACTGGGCTCTGCCGGCGGACCAGCAGATGATGCAGCAGCTGTTGTTCTTCAGGAACGTTGCCGTGACGGGCGGCCTGCTGGCATTCGCCGCCTTCGGTGCCGGGGCATGGAGCGTGGACGGCGCACGTTCCGGGCGCTGATCGCTATTAAAAAAGAAGCTGCTTGCGCTTGATGGATGGGCCTTGGAGGTCGATTTGGCCTGCAAGGCCCATCAACTTTTGGAACGCTGCCAACGGCCGTCGATGCGCAGCTCATGCGGCATGAAGCGCGCCTTGTAGTTCATCTTCGGGCTCTGCTCGATCCAGTAACCCAGGTAGACATGCGGCAGGCCCAGCGTGCGCGCCTGCTGTACCTGCCACAGCACGTTGTAGGTGCCGTAGCTTGCGCCCGGCTCGGGCTCGTAAAAGGTGTAGACGGCGGAGAGGCCGTCCTCCAGCACGTCCAGGATGGACACCATCTTCAACGCCCCCGGCTGGCCGTCGGCCCCGGTCTCACGGAACTCCACCAGCCGCGAATTGACCCGGCTTTGCAGCAGGAACTGCGTGTACTGGTCGATGCTGTCCTGGTCCATGCCGCCCCCGGCGTGGCGTGCGTTCTGGTAGCGCAGGTATAGCTGGTAATGCTCGGGCAGGTAGCACAGGCGCAGCACCCGCGCCTGCAGGCCGGCGTGGCGCTTCCAGGCACGGCGCTGGCTGCGGTCGGGCTTGAATGGATCAACCACTACGCGCAGCGGGGTGCAGGCCTGGCAGCCGTCGCAGTAGGGGCGATAGGTGAACATGCCGCTGCGCCGAAAGCCCCGCGCCACGAGGCCCGAATACACATCGTTCTGAATCAGGTGACTGGGCGTCGCCACCTGCGAGCGCGCCTGCCGCTCGGGCAGGTAGCTGCACGGGTAGGGTGCCGTGGCGTAGAACTGCAGGCTTTGCAGCGGAAGATCGTTGAGTTGGGTCACGCCGCTGAGGGGTTGGGCAAAAGCTCGGTCCAGTATACGGGCTCGAATTTCCAGGTGCAGGCAGGGTCTTGCCGCGCTCGCGCCACGTGATTCAGGAACTGCGAACGTTCCATCTCCCGGGCGCCCAGCGAGGCCAGATGGCCCGTGTTCTGCTGGCAGTCGATCAACCGGACCCCCTCGCGCCGGCACAGGCATACCAGCGCCGCCAGGGCGATCTTGGAAGCATCGGTCGCGTGCGCGAACATCGATTCGCCAAACACCGCCCGGCCTAGCGCCACGCAATACAGCCCCCCCACCAGTTGCCCGTTCACCCAGGTTTCCACGCTATGGGCATGGCCGGCAGCATGCAGCGCCTCATACGCGGCAACCATGGAGGGCACGATCCAGGTGCCGGACTGCCCGGCCCGCGGCTTGTTGGCGCAGGCGTGGATCACGGCGGAAAAATCGCTGTCGATGCGCACCTCGCAACCGGGCGTGGCGCGAAAGCGCTGCAGCACGCGGCGCAGCGATCTGTGCAGACGGAATTCCTGCACATGCAGCACCATGCGCGGGTCCGGGCTCCACCACAGGATGGGCTGGCCGGTGCTGAACCACGGAAAGACGCCCTGGGCATAGGCCTGCACCAGGCGGGGCACCCCCAGCGTGCCGCCCGCGGCCAGCAGGCCAGGCGCGGGAGAGTCCGCGCCCCAGGCACCGTCGGTGGGTGGAAAAGGATCGTCGGGTTCCAGCCAGGGAAGCGATGTGGTCATGCAGGCAATCAAGGGCGCGCGTGGAGCGCGATTGTCGCCCGCCCGCGTGCTCAGAACGTGATCAGGACGGAGGACGCGCTGCGCTGGTGTGCGCCATGGAACACGGCCTCGATGTTGTTGCCGTCCGGGTCCAGCGCAAAGGCGGCGTAGTAGCCCGGGTGGTAGGACCGCTCGCCCCGGGCGCCGTTGTCGCGCCCGCCATGCGCCAGCGCCGCGCGGTGGAAGGCATCCACCATCTCGCGGTCTTTCGCCTGGAAGGCGAGGTGGTGCCGCCCCGTGAGGTGGCCATTGGCGGCGGGGCGGCGGTACCCATCCGCAGGCTGCGCAACATCAGCCTCAACCCCAACTTCGGCGGCGAGGTGATGGTGGTCAGCCTGGGCTGCGAGAAGCTGCAGCCCGAGCGCCTCATGCCGCCTGGCGCCATTGCTCTGGTGGACCAGCGTACCCTGCAGGAGGCACCGCTGGACGTGGTGTGTCTGCAGGACGAAGCCCATGTGGGCTTTATGTCCATGGTCGACTCCATCTTGCGCCAGGCCGACGAGCACCTGAAGCGCCTGAACGCACGTCGGCGCGAGACGGTGCCTGCCAGCGAACTGGTGGTGGGCGTGCAGTGCGGCGGCAGCGATGCCTTCAGCGGCGTGACCGCCAACCCGGCCGTGGGCTTTTGCACCGATTTGCTGGTGCGCGCCGGCGCCACGGTGATGTTCAGCGAGGTGACCGAGGTGCGTGACGGCATCGACCAGCTCACCGCACGTGCGGCCACGCCCGAGGTGGCGCAGGCCCTGATCGACCAGATGGCCTGGTACGACGCCTACCTGGCACGCGGCCGCGTGGACCGCAGTGCCAACACCACGCCGGGCAACAAGAAGGGGGGGCTGTCGAACATCGTCGAGAAGGCCATGGGCTCCATCGTCAAGAGCGGTAGCGCGCCCATCGCCGGCGTAGTGGCTCCGGGCGAAAAGGCGGTGCAAAAAGGTTTGCTCTACGCGGCTACCCCCGCCAGCGACTTCATCTGCGGCACGCTGCAACTGGCGGCGGGCATGAACCTGCACGTGTTCACCACGGGGCGCGGCACGCCTTATGGGCTTGCGCAGGTGCCGGTGATCAAGGTGGCCACGCGCAGCGATTTGGCCCGGCGTTGGCACGACCTGATGGATGTGAACGCCGGCCGCATCGCAGACGGGCAGGCCACCATCGAAGACGTGGGCTGGGAGTTGTTCCACCTCATGCTCGACGTGGCCAGCGGCCGCAAAAAGACCTGGGCCGAGCACTGGAAGCTGGCCAACCAGCTCGTGCTGTTCAACCCGGCGCCGGTGACCTGACCTGCTTGTTCGACCCACCCCCGGCACAACCCACAACGGAGATCCCGAAATGCCTCACGAGAAGAATGCGGCGCCCGGCGTTGCCACGCGGCGCCATTTCCTGGCCGGCGCGGTGGCCGCCACGGCCGCAGGTGCTGCCACGGCGCAGAGTTTTGAATTCAAGCCCCAGCAGCGTTACCCCGACCCATCGGTGCAGGTGCTGGACCCGCAGTTCGCCAAGTACCGCATCTACAGCAGCAGCGTGGAGCAGATCGCCACCGGCATGCGTTGGGCCGAAGGGCCCGTGTGGTTCGGGGACGGGCGCTACCTGCTGGTATCCGACATTCCGAACAACCGCATCATGCGCTGGGATGAGGCCACCGGTGCGTGGGGCGTATTCCGCCAGCCCGCCAACTTTTCCAACGGCCTCGCGCGCGACCGCCAGGGCCGGCTGCTGACCTGCGAGCACCTGAGGCGCCGTATCACGCGCACCGAGTACGACGGAAGCATCACCGTGCTGGCCGATGGCTACAACGGCAAGCGCTTCAACTCACCCAACGACATCATTTGCAGCAAGGACGGCGCGGTCTGGTTCACCGACCCGCCGTTCGGCATCGCCGGTCATTGGGAGGGCGAAAAGGCCGCGCCAGAGCTGCCGCATGGCGTCTACCGCATCGACCCGGGCGGCGCAAAGGTCAGCCAGGTGCTGGGCGACCTGGCAGGTGCCAATGGCCTGTGCTTTTCGCCCGATGAGAAGGTGCTCTACATCGTCGAGGGCCGCCACCAGCCGCATCGCGTGGTGTGGGCCTACGACGTGGGCCCGGGCGGGCGGCTGTCCGGCAAGCGTCTGCACATCGACGCGGGCGGCCCCGGTGCCCTGGACGGCATCAAGTGCGACGAGTTCGGCAACCTCTGGTGCGGATGGGGCAGCAACGGCGCCGTGGGCGCCAACCCGGCGGACCTGGATGGCGTGATGGTCTTCAACCCCGAAGGCAAAGCCATTGGCCACATCCGGCTGCCTGAGCGTTGTGCCAACCTGTGTTTTGGGGGTGCCAAGAACAACCGCCTGTTCATGGCCAGCAGCCATTCGATCTACGCGCTTTATGTGGAGGCGCGCGGCGCTGTTTGAGTGCGAACGTCCCCGTGGCGGCCGCCCGCCACAGGGCAGGGGCCGCCCCGTGCNCGCAGGGATCACGGAAGGCTGAGCCAACCGCCCCGTTTGCACAAACGCACCGCATCAACGGCAACAGCCGCCACCCCCGTTGGGGTTGGCGGCTGTTTCGCTCCTGTTTTGATAGCTGCTGGCGCTTGTTGGTCAAAGGCTAGAGGCCAAAAAGGCTTGAAACCTACTGGCTGACGCCAGCCCAGCGCTGCGCGGCTACCCGGTGGTGCGCGGCTCAGTCTTGCACGTACCAGGCGTCCTTCAGCTCGCTCACCGTGGCCTCGGCCACCTCGGGCTGTGCAGCCAGCCAGGCCTGCGTGGCTTGGCGGTCGTCCTCGGTGGCGGAGCCGCGCACGAAGGCCGTCACGAAGCCTTCGCGCACCCAGCCGGCGGCCGCCAGATTGCGGGGCACCAGCAGGTCCCGCACAAAGCGGTCCATCAGCGCCTCCTCTTGCTCGGGCGTCAGCTCCTGCTTGACCTTCAGCTCGTACTCGAAGCCGAATTCCTGAAACTCGGCCACGCGCATCTTCTTGCGAAGGCGGCGGCTGCGTTGCTTGTTGGGTGGCAGTGCCATGGTCAGGTTCTCTCAGTTCAGTGAATCAAGGGCGGCATGATGGCAGAACACGCGCCGCGCCCGCCCGTCAAAGCCCCAGCACCTTGGCGACGTAATCCGCATCCTTGTCGCCGCGGCCCGACAGGTTGACCAGGATGTGCTGGTCCTGGGGCAGCGTGGGCGCCACGCGGATGGCCCAGGCCACGGCATGGGCGCTCTCCAGCGCGGGGATGATCCCTTCCACGCGCGACAGCTGCATGAACGCGTCCAGGCATTCCTTGTCGGTCACGGCTTCGTACTGCACGCGGCCAATGTCCTTCAGATAGCTGTGCTGCGGGCCCACGCCGGGGTAGTCCAGGCCCGAGGCAATGCTGTGCACGGCGGCGGGCACGCCCGGCGCATCCTCCAGCACATAGCACTTCATGCCGTGGATCTCACCGGGCTGGCCCATGCTCAGCGTGGCCGCGTGCCGGCCGGGCTTGTCGGTGCCTTCGCCCGAGGGCTCCACGCCCACCAGCTTCACGTCGGTATCGCCCAGGAAGGCGGTGAACATGCCCATGGCATTGCTGCCGCCGCCCACGCAGGCGGTCACGTAGTCGGGCAGGCGGCCGTGTCTGGCCTGGAACTGCTCGCGCGCCTCGCGGCCGATGATGCTCTGGAAGTCGCGGACCATCATCGGGAACGGGTGCGGCCCCACCACCGAGCCGATGGCGTACAGGTAGTCGGTGGGGTTGGTCAGGTACTCCTCGAAGGCGCTGTCCACCGCCTCCTTCAGCGTGGCCGCGCCGCGCGTCACTGCCACCAGCTTGCAGCCCAGGATGCGCATCTTGGTGACGTTGGGGTGCTCCTTCTCGATGTCCACCTGGCCCATGTGGATCTCGCACGGAATGCCCACCAGCGCACAGGCCGTGGCCAACGCCACGCCGTGCTGGCCGGCGCCCGTCTCGGCAATCACCTTCTTCTTGCCCATGAACTTGGCCAGCAGCGCCTCGCCCAGGCAGTGGTTGATCTTGTGCGCGCCGGTGTGGTTCAGGTCCTCGCGCTTGAGGTGGATCTGCGCGCCGCCCAGCAGGCCCGACAGGCGCTTGGCATGAAAGATCGGGCTGGGCCGGCCCACGTAGTCGGCAAACAGCTGTGCCAGCTCGTCCTGGAAGTCCTTGCGCTGCGTGATCTCGGCATAGGCCGCGGCGATATCGTCCATGGCGGCTTTCAGGTGCGGCGGCACAAGCTGCCCGCCGTAGGGGCCAAAGAAGCCGGCGGCATCGGGCATGGGGGCGAAGTCGGTGGAGGCTGTCATCGCAGTCAAAGGAGGAGGATGGGTGAAAGAACTTCGGTTTTGATAGCTGCCCGCGCTTTTCAGACGGGCGCTGGGCGGCATTTTCATGCTGAACCATTGCGGGGTGCTTACGGCCCGCCAACGGCAACACGGGGCAATATACGCGCGCGTTGCGCCTCACGGTTCGATACACGCCCCCGGTTGCCGCGCGCCGCCGCGCCGCCACAGAATCGACCATGCACCTGCAACCCTACGAAAGCGTGAATGGCGTGCCCCTCACCGCCACGCGCGGCGACATCATCCGCGCCCACGGCCAGCCACGCAGCGAGTCGCGCAACAACGTTGGCCTGACCGCGCTGGACTATGGCGACGTGGTCTACCGCTTTCAGGACAGTGGCCGCCTGGAAGAGGTGACTGCCCGCGCGGAGGCGCTGCACCTGGGCACCGTGGCCGTGCCGTTCCGTGACCTGGCCGCGTTTGTGCAATCGAGCGATGACCGGGCATTCGACCGCGCCGGGTTTCTGGTCAGCCCGCGGTACGGGATTGCCTTCGTGCCGGAGGAGCCCTGCTGGGTGACGGCGCTGGCCCGCCATTGCGTGCAAGAGTGGATGGCGATGGCTTGAATTTCTATCTAACCGATTGTTTTATAAAGAGTTTCGGCATAAAAAGAAAAAACAGGAAAAATACCGAAATGCAGGAAATCAGCCCTGCCGTTGCCCCAATACATCGACGCCGTAGCCGCCTTCGAAGCCTGGGAAGAGGCGCAGCGCGACAGAGAGGCGCTGAAGCGGCGACGTGATGAACTTTAGGCCAATGCGGTTCAGAGACTGGTGGATGAATATCTGCCCTGAATGGTGCTTTTAAGTAACCCGATACGCCGGGCATTTGTGAGATGTCTTGATGCTGTGTACATGAAGAGGCTTGATTTAGCCAAGGACCGGTGACGGCCAAGATTCGTCATTGAACGGCTTGCTGCAGATGTCCGGTTTGCTGACTATCACCCCAGAATGAGAGTCAGAGCCCGGCTACAACAGTCACAGCTCTTAGGTCCACGTCGGGACTAATGCAGATGCGGATTGTGGATGAATGCCCCCGCCTCGACTATGCTGAGGTCAATCATGACCAGTTCGGCACTTGTTTGGATCGAGTTCATTGCCTGCATGGCGTTGATCGGCGTGGCAGGCTCACGCTTGATTCGCTACGGGGACGCGATCGCGGAATTGGCCGGACTGTCCCGCAGTTGGGTCGGGCTGATCCTGGTCGCCACAGTCACCTCCTTGCCCGAGCTCGTCACGGGTTTGAGCGCCGTCACCGTCGCGCAGGCCCCCGACATCGCCGTGGGCGACGCGCTGGGCAGCGCCGTGTTCAACCTCACCATTCTGGCGTTTGTCGATGTGTTCTACCGCAAAGAGTCGGTCTACGCCATTGCCAGCCGTGGGCATGTGCTGTCAGCCAGTTTGGGCGTCATGTTGTTGACGGCCGCGGCCTTGATCCTGACGTTGAGCACGCAAAAGAGCATGCCGAGCCTGGGACACATCAGTGTGGGCAGCGTGGTGTTGATGGGCCTGTACACCTTGGCCATGCGGCTCATCTATGTGAATGAGCAGCGTCACCATCAAGCCGCCGCCGCGACAGCGAGCAGCCTGAGCCTCAAGTCAGCCCTCATGGGCTACGCAATGGCAGCGGTGGTGATCGTCGGCAGCGGCATCTGGCTGCCGCTGCTGGGGGTGGAATTGGCGCGCATCATGGGGTGGTCCAACTCGTTCGTAGGCACCTTGTTCGTGGCCATGGCCACGTCCGTGCCTGAAGTGGCCACCACGGTGGCAGCATTGAGGATCGGCGCGGTGGACCTGGCGATCGGCAACCTGCTGGGCAGCAATCTGTTTGACGTGCTCATCCTGGCGGTCGATGATGTGGCCTACCGGGCGGGGCCGCTTTACGAGCTGGTCTCGCCGCTCCACACCGTGTCGGCCTTGACGGCGGCCACGATGAGTGGGGCGGTCGTGGTGGCCTTGGTCTTTCGACCTGCGTCGCGTGTCCTGCGTCTGGGCAGTTGGGCCAGCGTTGTGCTGCTGACGCTGTATTTGCTGAACGCGTTTGTGCAGTTCTGGCATGGCCGCTGACAGGCGCAAACAGCACCGCCTATAATTTCTGCATGCTCTTGCCCAGCCCACACGCGCAGACTGCACTGGAGTGCACCCCGGTGGGGCAACTGGCGCGCGGCTATTTCTTCTCGGTCACACCGCCCTGAGTCGGCGGGCCCGGCATGCGGGATGCATGCCGACGCCGAGCACCTTTCCTCTGAGTTTTCAGCCTGGCCGCATGCTGCGCCCCGGCACGTTTCCCTATTGATTCCCTTATGACCATCTCATTGCGCGAGCAGTGGCTGGGCAACATCCGAGGCGACCTGCTCGCAGGTCTCGTCGTTGCCCTGGCCCTCATTCCCGAAGCCATCGCCTTTTCCATCATCGCGGGCGTCGACCCCAAGGTGGGGCTGTACGCCTCCTTCAGCATCTCCGTCATCATCGCCATCGCCGGTGGACGACCCGGCATGATCTCGGCCGCCACCGGCGCCATGGCCCTGCTGATGGTGACCCTGGTCAAGGACCATGGTTTGCAGTACCTGCTGGCCGCCACCGTGCTCACGGGCGTCTTCCAGATCATCGCGGGCCTGTTCAAGCTGGGCAACCTGATGCGATTCGTGTCGCGTTCGGTGGTCACGGGCTTTGTCAACGCCCTGGCCATTCTGATCTTCCTGGCGCAACTGCCCGAGTTGACCAATGTGACCTGGCATGTGTACGCCATGACGGCGGCCGGTCTGGCCATCATCTATGGCTTCCCGTATCTGCCGGTGGTGGGCAAGGCCGTGCCTTCGCCCCTGGTGTGCATCGTGGTGCTGACCGGGGTGGCCATGGCCCTGGGCCTGGACATCCGCAATATGGGCGACATGGGTGAGCTGCCTGACAGCCTGCCCATCTTTTTGCTGCCCGATGTGCCCTTGACCTTGGAAACGCTGCAGATCATTGCGCCGTACTCCCTGACCCTGGCCGTGGTGGGACTGCTGGAATCGATGATGACGGCCTCCATCGTGGACGACCTGACCGACACGACCAGCGACAAGAGCCGTGAATGCGTGGGGCAGGGCCTGGCCAACATCGGCACCGGTTTCATCGGCGGCATGGCCGGTTGCGCCATGATCGGGCAGTCGGTCATCAACGTGAAGTCCGGTGGGCGCGGGCGTTTGTCCACCTTCATGGCGGGCATCTTCCTGCTCATCATGGTGGTGTTCCTGGGGCCGTGGGTGAGCCAGATTCCCATGGCTGCCCTGGTGGCCGTGATGATCATGGTCAGCATCGGCACCTTCAGCTGGGACTCCCTGCGCAAGCTGCGTGAGCACCCGCCCAGCTCCTCCGTGGTGATGTTGGTCACCGTGGTCGTCACCGTGTCCACCCACGATCTGGCCAAGGGCGTGTTCGCCGGCGTGCTGCTCAGTGCCATGTTCTTTGCCAACAAGGTCGGTCGCCTGATGCAGGTGAAGTCGCAAGCCCAAGACGACGGTCAGACGCGGGTCTACACCGTCACCGGTCAGGTGTTCTTCTCGTCGGCCGATCGCTTTGTCGACAGCTTCGATTTCAAGGAGGCGGTGCGCCAGGTGCGCATCGACGTCAGCCGCGCGCATTTCTGGGACATCACGGCCGTGAGCGCTCTGGACAAGGTGGTGCTCAAGTTCCGACGCGAGGGGGCCCAGGTTGAGGTGATGGGCCTGAATGAGGCCAGCAAGACGATGGTGGACCGCTTTGGTCTGCACGACAAAGACGGCGCCGAATTGCCCTTGGGCCACTGATCAGCACAGGAGATGAACATGAAAAACGTGATGGCTTGTGTGGATGCACAAGGGAACCCGGCGGCCGTGTGTGACGGTGCGATCTGGGCCGCGAAAGCGCTCGGCGCCTCGCTGACCTTTTTGCATGTGCTGGACCGGCACCCCGAAAAGGCCCCTCAATCCGATTTCAGCGGACAGATCGGCCTGGGTGCGCAAGAGGGGCTGCTCAGTGAGCTGGCGGAACTGGACGCCCGCCGCAGCGTGCTGGCGCAGGAGCAGGGGCGTCAGATCCTGGAAGGCATGCGCCAGCGCGCCACGGCGGATGGGGTGAGCGAGGTGCAGATCCGCCAGAGGCACGGTGAGCTGGTGGAGTCGGTCGTCGACCTGGAGGCCGAGGTCACGCTGACGGTGATGGGGCGCCATGACCATGCCACCGTGGCGGGGCGGCACCTTGATCACCATGTGGAGCGCGTGATCCGCAGCACGGCCAAGCCGGTGCTCTCGATTCCAGGGCAGACGTTCGAGACGCCACGGAGCTTTGCGCTGGCGTTCGACGGCAGTGACACTGCGCGTCGCATGCTCGGCCAGGTGGGGCAGAGCGTCTGGCTCAAGGCGCTGGCGTGCACCCTGGTGTTCGTGGGGTCGTTGGACGCCGCCATGCAGGCAGAGCTCGATGCCGCGACCGCGCAGCTGCGAACCCAGGGCTTCACCGTTGGCATCGCCGTACTGGAGGGCAGCGTCGAGCGGGTACTGCCGCAGCATCTGTCGGCGCAAGGCCTGGGCATGCTGGTGATGGGGGCCTATGGCCATTCACGCATCCGGCAGCTGATTGTGGGCAGCAGCACCACAGCGCTGCTGCGTACCAGCAGCGTGCCTGTGCTGGTGCTTCGGTAACCCTGCCAATGCTGCTGATCTGGCTTCGTACCCGGTCAGCAGCATTGTGTTCTGCGGGGCTTTACGGGCGGCTTGGTACTGCATAGAAGTCATTCATGCTGGGAGCCTGACCGTCAGCTCAGGGTCGAAAGAGGCCATAGCAAAGGCACTCTGCTCAGAATAAAAAAAAGGCGCTGCAACGCAAGTCACTGCGCCTTTTTGCAGAAGGCATGCCGGAAAGCCTGCTTCAGCCCTTCTTCTGCACCATCTTGATCACGCTGGAGAAATCCTCCCCCCCGTGCCCCGCAATGCTGTGCGCCGCGTAGATTGCGCGCGCCATGCCGCCCAGCGGGGTGCTGGCCTTGGTGGCGATGGCGTTTTCCTGGGCCAGGCCCAAATCTTTCAACATCAGGTCGGTGCCAAAGCCGCCCGCGTAGCCCTTGCTGGCGGGGGCGTTCTCGTGCACGCCGGGGAAGGGGTTGTACTTTTCCAGCGCCCAGTTGCCGCCGGAGCTGCGGCGCATGATCTCAGACAGCACCTTGGGGTCCAGGCCGTTGGCGACGCCCAGCGCGATGGCTTCGCTGGTGCCCACCATCAGGATGCCCAGCAGCATGTTGTTGCAGATCTTGGCTGTCTGGCCCGCGCCCACGGCGCCGGCGTGGAAGATGTTGTCGCCCATTTTTTCCAGCAGGGGGCGTGCGCGCTGCAGTTGCGCGTCGGTGCCGCCCACCATGAAGGTGAGGGTGCCGGCGATGGCGCCGCCCGTGCCACCCGATACGGGTGCGTCGATGAAGTCGATGCCCAGGGCTTCAGCGGCCTTGGCGACCTTCTGGCTGGTGGCGGCGGCTATTGTTGAGCTGTCGATCACCAGCGTGCCCTTGGCAATGCTGGCCAGCAGGTTGCCGTTGCCCAGGAACAGGCCTTCCACGTGCTGGCTGGCGGGCAGCATGGTGACGACGGCCTCGGCGCCCTGCACGGCGTCTTGCGCGCTGGTGGCGACCTGCAGGCCTTCGGCCTGGACCTTGGCAAGCGCGTCAGCGCTCAGGTCGAAGGCCTTCACGCTGTGGCCGGCCTTGTGCAGGTTGATGGCCATGGGGGCGCCCATGTTGCCCAGCCCGATGAATGCGATTTGCATGGTGGTTGTCTCCTGTGGTGTGTGATGGGAACTATTATTTTGATAGCTGCTAGCGGTTGATGGACGGGCGCTACAGGCCAAAATGCCTTCAATCATGATCGCGTGCCCTTGCTGCGGCTTGTGGCTGCCTTCGCCCGCCGGGGCGAGGCCTTGGCAAGCGGGTTGAAGGCGAGGGCGGTGTCGATCCAGTGCTCCCACTGGGCGCGCGTGGCGTAGGCAGCGGGCTCCAGCCAGAAGTAGCCGGCCATGCCGCCGCGCGGGTCCAGTTCGCGCACGCCGGGGGTTTCGGCGGTTGCGTCGTGCTGCTGCGGCGGCAGGCGCACCAACAGCTCTTCGCCTTTCACGCCCAGGCAGAGTTTGCCGTCCACCATGAAGGCGTGGCAGCCGAAGAGCGTGCGCTCCTCTACCTCCACCTGCGCGTTCAGCCGCTCGCCCAGTGCGTCGCGCACGGCGGCGATCAGGTGCAGCGCTTCGTCGGACAGGGGGCGGGCAGGCATGGTAGGTTTGGAGTTAAATAGGCCTCTAGCGCTTATCCATCCAGCGCGAGCAGCTATAATTTTTGAATATCAACGGATCACCTCCGGCGCGTCGCCGTCCAGCATGCGCCGGCCGATGATGACGCGCATGATCTCGTTGGTGCCTTCCAGAATCTGGTGCACGCGCGCGTCGCGCAGCAGGCGCTCCAGCGGGTATTCGCGGATGTAGCCGTAGCCGCCGTGCAGTTGCAGCGCCTCGTTCACCACGGTAAAGCCCACGTCGGTGGCAAAGCGTTTGGCCATGGCGCAGTAGGTGGAGGCGTCGCGCGCGCCGGCGTCGAGTTTGCTGGCGGCCAGCCGCACCATCTGGCGCGCAGCCACCAGCTCGGTGGCCATGTCGGCCAGCTTGAATTGCAGCGCCTGAAAGCTGGCGATCGGCTTGCCGAACTGCTTGCGGTCTTGCATGTAGCGCTGGGCGTGCTGCAACGCGCCTTGCGCGGCGCCGACCGAGCAGGTGGCGATGTTGATGCGCCCGCCGTCCAGCCCCTTCATGGCGATCTTGAAGCCTTCGCCCTCCTGGCCCAGTAGGTGGTTGGCGGGGATGCGCACGTTGTCAAAGCTGATCTGGCGCGTGGGCTGGCTGTTCCAGCCCATCTTTTCTTCCTTCTTGCCGTAGTGGATGCCGGGCAGGTTCGCGGGCACGGCAAAGGCGCTGATGCCGCCCGCGCCGGATTGAGCGTCGCCCGTGCGTGCCATGAGCACCAGCACGTCGGTGCTGCCCGCACCGCTGATGAAGGCCTTGCTGCCGTTGATGACGTACTCGTTGCCGACCAGCTCCGCGCGCGTCTTGATGGAGGCGGCGTCGGACCCCGCGCCGGGTTCGGTCAGGCAGTAGCTGGCGAGCTTTTGCCCGCTGGCGAGTGCCTCGCCCCATTCGGCGCGCACGGCATCCGTGGCCCAGGTGCCCAGCATCCAGGTGGCCATGTTGTGGATGGTGATGAAGGCAGTGGTGCTGGGGTCCACGGCCGCCAGTTCCTCGAACACCAGCGTGGCGTCCAGGCGCGGCAGGGCCAGGCCACCGGCGCTCTCGGGCGCGTACAGGCCGCAAAAACCCAGCTCGCCCGCACGGCAAATAGCCTCTCGGGGGAAGATGCCCTGCGCATCCCACTCGGCGGCGTGGGGCGCCAGCTCCGCCTGGGCGAACTGGCGCGCGGTGTCGGCAAAGGCGCGCTGGTCTTCGCTGAGTTCAAAGTCCATGGCGGGTGTCTCCTTCTCTTATGCGTCTTATGGCTTGTTCGTCGTGGGCTGCGGGGCCTCGCCATGGTGCAGCCAGTGCATCAGGGCATCGCGTCGCGCCTGGGTATGGACCGTCAGGCAGTCGTGGTACAGCCGCGGCCATTCGGGGCGGGACTCCGCCGCGCGCTGCGCCTGCTTGCACTGCGCGGCGCGCGTGCGCTGCCAGGCGGCCTGGTCCTGGCGCAGGGCAGGGCGTTCATGGGTCGACAGGGCACGCATCACATCGCCATACAGAATCTGAGTGGCGGTGTCCGCCTCCTGGTAGCGCTGCACGGCGCAGGCGTTGGTCTCATCCACCGTGCCGCCGGGGCGGCAGGCAGCGCCGGCCTGCGCCTGTGCCTGGGTGGCAGCCAACAGGGCGCACGCAGCGGCCAGGGTGCGCAGGCGGGCGGCATGGGGTTTCACACATCGTGTCATGCCTGTGATTTCACCATGCGCGCACCGCGCGGCGCCGCTTACTTCAGGCTGATGGTGGTGTTCACGCCGTGGCTGGTGGTGCTGTCGTCAAACCAGCGCGCCGTGACGGTCTTGGTCTGCGTGTAGAACAGCACCACCTGCTTGCCGTAGGGGCCCAGGTCACCCAGCTTGGAAGCGCGGCTGCCGGTGAAGGAGAACAGCGGCACGGGCACGGGGATCGGCACGTTGATGCCCACCTGGCCCACGTCGATGTCTTCCTGGAACTTGCGCGCGGCAGCGCCGGACTGCGTGAAGATGGCCGTGCCGTTGCCGTTGGGGTTGGCGTTGATGAACTCGATGGCCTCGTCGATGTCCTCGGCGCCGGCCAGGCACAGCACGGGGCCGAAGATTTCCTGGTCATAAATGCTCATGCCGGGCTTCACGCCGCTGAAGATCGTGGGGCCGACGAAGTTGCCCTTGTCGTAGCCCGCCACCTGGGGCTTGCGGCCGTCCAGTTCCAGCGTGGCACCGTCGGCAATGCCGCGCTCGATCAGGCCCTCCACGCGCGACAGCGCGGCGCAGCTCACCAGCGGGCCCACGTCGGTGCCGGGTTCGGTGCCGGCGGACACCTTCAGCGTCTTGGCCTTCTCGACCAGCTCGGGGATCCAGTTGCGCGCCTCGCCCACCAGCACGGCGACCGACAGGGCCATGCAGCGCTGGCCGGCCGCACCGAAGGCGGCGCCGGCCAGGGCGTTCAGCGTCTGCTCCTTGTTGGCGTCAGGCATGACGATGGCGTGGTTCTTCGCACCCATCATGCATTGCACGCGCTTGCCGTTGAGGCTGGCGCGGTTGTACACATGGGTGCCCACCTTGGTGGAGCCCACGAAGCTGATGGCCTTGATGTCCGGGTGGTCGCAGATGGCGTTCACGGCGTCTTCACCGCCATGCACCACGTTCAGCACGCCGGGGGGCACGCCGGCTTCCAGCGCCAGTTCGCACAGGCGCATGGTGACCATGGGGTCCTGCTCGGAGGGCTTGAGCACGAAGGTGTTGCCCGTGGCAATGGCCATGGGGAACATCCACAGCGGGATCATGGCGGGGAAGTTGAACGGCGTGATGCCGGCGCACACGCCCAGCGGCTGCATGAGGGTGTAGGTGTCCACGCCGTTGGCCACGTTGTTGGCCAGCTCGCCCAGCTGCAGCGTGCCGATGTTGGCGGCATGCTCCACCACTTCGAGGCCGCGGAACACGTCGCCTTCGGCGTCGGGCAGGGTCTTGCCTTGCTCGGCCGTCAGCAGGGCGGCCAGTTCCTTCATGTTCTCGCGGATGAGCTGCTGCAGCTTCAGGAAGATGCGTGCGCGCGTGCCGATGGGGGTCTTCTTCCAGGTCTTGAAGGCTTCCTTGGCGGAGGCCACGGCGGCGTTGATCTCGTCGGGCGTGGCGAAGGGCACGCGCGCCAGCAGTTGCTGCGTGGCGGGGTTCACCACGTCGCGCCACTGGGTGGTCTTGGACTCGACGAACTGGCCGCCGATCAGCAGCTTGACGGTGGGGGCCTTCACGGCCTGGGAGGTGGATGCGTCCATGGTTGTCTCCTGGGGTCCTGGGGTGGTCTGCAATGAAGCCGGCACGGCAAGTGCCGACTTGGCGTGGGCTGCATCGTAGTTGTGCGAAATTGCGTAGGCAATAGACAATCACGCACCTTGGCTTTGCAAATTTGCACATCACCGCAGAGGAGCCGCATGGATTGGGACAATTTGCGCTACTTCCTTGAGCTGGCGCGCACCGGCACGCTGGCAGGGGCCGCGCGCCGCACCGGTGTGGAACACACGACAGTGGCGCGGCGCATCCAGGCGCTGGAAAAACAGATGGGTGCGCCGCTGTTCGCCCGCGAGGCAGCGGGACACCGGCTGACGGAAACCGGCCGCCACCTGCTGCCCGCCGTCGAGGCCATGGAGGCCGCCGTGCTGGGGGTGGAGCGCGCATCGCCCGCCAACTCCCCGGGCGCGGGCCCCTCCGGACTGGTGCGCGTGGGTGCCACCGAGGGTTTTGGCACGGTGGTGCTGGCGCCGCATCTGGCGCGGCTCACGCAGAAGCACCCGCACTTGTCCATCGACCTGCTGGCCCTGCCGCGCATGCTGCACCTGAGCCGGCGCGAGGCGGACATCGTGATCTCCCTGGAGCGGCCCAAGCGCGGCTCGGTGATCGTCACCAAACTCGCCGACTACACCCTGCGTCTCTACGGGCAGCGCGAGTACCTGGCGCGCAGACCGCTGGTGGCCAAGCGTGAAGACCTGCGCCACCACGCCTTCATCAGCTACGTGGACGACTTGCTGTTCACGAAAGAGCTGCAGTTCATCGACCAGCTCTACCCGCCCGAGCGTTTTGCGCTGCGCAGCACCAGCATCACCGCGCAGTACGAGGCCGTGCGCGCCGGCGCGGGCCTGGCCGTGCTGCCCGCGTTCCTGGCCGACCGTGACCCTGTACTTGCGCGCGTGCTGCCGCACGAGGCCGAGTTCACACGCACCTTCTGGATGAGCATGCCGGCCGAGTCCAAGCACTTGGCGCGCATGCAGGCGGTGTGGGCCTTCCTGAAAGACGTGGGCCAGCGCGAGGCGGCATCGCTGGTCCCAGGTAAACCAGCGGCAGGCTAGGGCACGCTGCGGCATACAGAAAAAGGCCCCCGCATGCGGGGGCCTTGCGGACCAGGGGATCAGCAAGGATCAACCTTGCTCCTTGTTCTTGCCCGACGTGCCCTGGCTGGATGAGGTAGCGCTATTGCTGCCGCTGCTCTTTTGCCCGCTGCCGCCGCGCGAGGTGCGCCAGGTGTTGAAGTCATCGGCAAACTTCTCATAGCGCTCCTTGCGCCAGGAGTCGTAGTCGTCATCCAACTGGCGCAATTGGTCCTGGCGCCACTGGTGGTAGTCGGGGTCGTTCTGAAAGCGCCCGCGCTGCTCTCCGCCGGTGCCGGAGTACTGCGAACCAAAGTCCGCGTCGCGATGGCCTTCATAACCTTGGCCTTGGGAGCCGTACCCCTGCGAACCGTACCCCCCGTAGCCGCTCTGGCCCACGGGTGTCCAAGTCTTGCGCGATCGCGCCTGACCCTTGTCTTTCATGAATGGAGTGAGCTATGCAGAACGTTTCTGATGTGATGACCCGCGGGATCCGCACCATGGCACCCGACGACACCCTCACCACCGCCGCGCAGGCCATGCGCGAGTTGAATGTGGGAGCCTTGCCGGTGTGCGATGGCGAGCGCCTGGTGGGCATGGTGACGGACCGCGACATGGTGCTGCGCGGCCTGGCCGAAGAGCGCACCCACTCGCCTGAACGAGGTCATGTCCCGCGAGGTGTACTACGCCTACGAAGATCAGCCCGTGGACGAAGCCATCGCGTCCATGCGCGACATGCAGGTGCGGCGGCTGCCCGTGGTGGACCGTAACCAGCGGCTGGTAGGTATCGTGTCGCTGGGCGACGTGGCCACCAACGTGGACGAGCGCCAGTCCGGCACGGCGATCCGCGACATCTCCAGTCCTTCGGAGCCCAACCGGCGCAGCCAATCGGCCGCCAGCGGCGCCGCGGGCGGCGGCCAGACCTGGTGACGACACACGGCTGCACGCACTGCTGCCCCTCGCCACAGCGGGGCGCAGGCCCCGCTTTTTTATATGCGCCCCATCAGCAGCAGGATGAGCACGATCACCACCACCAGCCCGACACCACCGCCCGGACCGTAGCCCCAGGAACGGCTGTACCCCCAGGTCGGCAGCACTCCGATCAGGATCAGCACCAGGATGATGAGCAGCAGGAGGGAAATCGACATGGTTTTTCCTTTCGTTGGCAACGCGGGCATCGCGTGGCCTCATCGTGCGGGCGCTGGAGGCGCCCGCAGCTAGGCAGGCGGTGCATGGCGTGGTCAGGCAGCATGCCGAGCGGGCTGTAGGCCAAGGCCCCGCTCTTGCCTGGACAGTAGCCGGCGCTTTGCCATGCCGGCTGCGCGGGGCGCCCGCGTGCAGGTTCGCTGAAGGATGGGTTTGCCTGTGCGGCCCGGCCGCGCACAATGCACATGCCATGGTGTCAACGCGGCGCCATGGCCCCCGGCTTAGCGTGCCGCATGCAGAGCCCGCTGGCGCAACACCATGACAGCACCCACGGTTGATCCCAGGAATCCTTCCCATGAACTCTGTGTCAAAAGTGCCTGCAAGCCATACCGGAAGAGCGCTATCAGCTATTATTAACATAGCATTGACCGCCGCCGCCATGCTGGCGGGCGGCGAGGCGCTTTCCCAGGA
Source organism: Diaphorobacter sp. J5-51 (assembly GCF_001023515.1). Classification (NCBI taxonomy): domain Bacteria; kingdom Pseudomonadati; phylum Pseudomonadota; class Betaproteobacteria; order Burkholderiales; family Comamonadaceae; genus Diaphorobacter; species Diaphorobacter sp. J5-51. The sequence continues at coordinate 83,915 of NZ_JSYI01000024.1, forward strand.
GGTCGCACCCGTACACCCCGTGCCCGCGCGCGGTGAGGCGTCGGCGGAGGTAGTGGCTTCGGGCCTGAGCCATCCGTGGGGTCTGGCCTTCTTGCCGGGCGGGCGCTTCCTCGTCACCGAGCGGCCCGGCCGCCTGCGCGTGGTAGAGGCCGACGGGCGCCTGGGGCCGCCGCTGGCCGGGTTGCCGCAAGTGGCAGCGGGCGGGCAGGGCGGCCTGTTGGATGTGATCACCGATGCGGACTTCACTCGCAACCGGCGCATCTTCTTTTGCTACTCCGAACCCGCACCGAAGGGCGGCGGCAACAGCACGGCCCTGGCCAGCGCCACGCTGGCGCCGGACGCGGCGGCGCTGCAGGACGTGAAAGTGCTCTTCAGCCAGCGTCCCAAGGTGGCGAGCCAGTTGCACTTTGGCTGCCGCATCGTGCAGGCGCCGGACGGCCATCTGTTTCTCACGCTGGGCGAGCGCTACGGCCGCAAGGAGGACGCCCAGCGCCTGGACAACCACCTGGGCAAGGTCGTGCGCATAGCGCCCACGGGCGGCGCGGCGCCCGGCAACCCGCTGGCGGGCCGCGCGGGCGCGCTGCCGGAGATCTGGAGTTGGGGCCACCGCAACCCGCAGGGAGCGGCCTGGGGGCCAGACGGCCGGCTGTGGATCCATGAGCACGGCGCGCAAGGGGGCGACGAGATCAACCGCCCCGAAGCAGGCCGCAACTACGGCTGGCCGGTGATCACCTATGGCGAAAACTATGGCGGCGGCAAGATCGGCGAGGGCACGGCCAAGGCCGGCATGGAGCAGCCGCTGCATTACTGGGTGCCGTCGATCGCGCCGTCGGGGATGGCCTTTCTCACCAGCGACCGGTACGGCACGGCCTGGAAGGGGAGCCTGTTCGTGGGTTCTCTCAAGTTCGCACGGCTGCACCGGCTGGAGCTGCAGGGCGCGCAGGTGGTGCGCGACGAGTACCTGCTGGACGGCCTGGGCGCGCGCATCCGCGACGTGCGCCAGGGGCCGGACGGTTGGTTGTACTTGCTCACCGACAGCCCGGACGGGCAGTTGCTGCGCCTGAGGCAACCTTGAACACGCCTGCGCGAGGACGCGCCACAGTGCGGGACCGGCTGCGAGGGGGCGTCCCTGTGCCCGAATCGGGACATGCGGCGCACGGGGAACTTGCGCGCCGTTGCCCCGCTGCTACCCGTAGCGCCTGCGACAATGACCGCCCGACTGAACAACGATGACCGCCATGCTGCTTGACGCCTCCGAATCCCAACTCGTTCTCGTGGATTACCAGGAACGCCTGATGCCCGCCATCTTCGAGGCAGAAGCCGTACTGGCCAACGCGCGCAGGCTGGCGCAGATTGCCAGGCTGATGGACGTGCCGGTGTGGGGCACGGAGCAGAACCCTTCGCGCCTGGGACTCAACGACGCCGCGTTGCGCGCGCTGTGCCAGCGCACCTTGTCCAAGATGCACTTCAGCGCCACCGAGGAGGGCCTGGGCGAGTGGCTGCGCCCGCCCGCCAAGGCCCAGGGCGGCAATGCGCGCAGCCTGCCCAAGCATCTGCAAAAGGGCCGCGAGCCCCAGGCGCCGGAGCGCGCCACCATCGTGGTGGCCGGCTGCGAGGCCCATGTCTGCCTGCTGCAGACGGCGCTCGATCTGCTGGAGGATGAGTTCGAGGTGTGGGTGGTGACGGACGCCTGCAGCTCGCGCACGGAGCGCAACCGCGACGCCGCCTTCGACCGACTGGCCGGCGCCGGCGCCGAGCTGGTAACCACCGAGATGGTGGCCTTCGAGTGGCTGCGCAGTTGCGAGCACCCGGCATTCAAGGAGATGCTGGCCTTGGTCAAATAGGCCTCTCAGGCACACCCACCAAGCGCAAACAGCTATGAATAGTGAAGCGCAAAGGTGGGCCGGGCGTAGAGGGTGCGGCGAGCGCCGCGTCAAGGACCGCGTCTGGGACCGCGTCGGCGACCGCGTCAGCTTCCCGCAAGCGCGGCATGAATAATTATGAATTTTGGATAACCACCGACCCGCGCCACGTCGGCGCGGAGGATTCCAAGGAGACAGCACCATGGCCGCCGACTATGCCGAGTTCTACCGCCGCTCCATCGACGAGCGCGACGCCTTCTGGGCCGAGCAGGCTCGCCTGATCGATTGGCAGCAGCCGCCGCAGCAGATCTGCGACTGGAGCAACCCGCCCTTCGCCAAGTGGTTCGTGGGCGGCACCACCAACCTGTGCCACAACGCGGTGGACCGCCACCTGGCCGAGCGCCCGCTGCAAAACGCGCTGGTGGCCATCTCCACCGAAACCAATACCGAGCGCGCCTACACCTACGCCGAGCTGCACCAGGAAGTGCAGCGCATGGCCGCCAGCCTGCAGACGCTGGGCGTGCGCCAGGGCGACCGCGTGCTGATCTACATGCCCATGATTGCCGAGGCGGCGTTCGCCATGCTGGCGTGCGCGCGCATCGGGGCCATCCATTCGGTGGTGTTCGGTGGGTTCGCGTCGTCGTCGCTGGCTTCGCGCATCGAGGACGCCGAGCCCACGGTGATCGTGAGCGCCGATGCGGGCTCGCGCGGCGGCAAGGTGGTGCCCTACAAGCCGCTGCTGGACGAGGCCATCGAACTGTCGGCCCACAAGCCCGCGGCCGTGCTGCTGGTGGACCGTGGCCTCGCGCCCGCCGCCATGCGCGCGGGCCGCGACCACGACTGGGCGGCACTGCGCGCGCGGCACATGGATGCACAGGTGCCGTGCATCTGGGTGGACGCCACGCAGCCCAGCTACACCCTGTACACCAGCGGCACCACCGGCAAGCCCAAGGGCGTGCAGCGCGACACGGGCGGCTACACCGTGGCGCTGGCGTCCAGCATGCGCCACATCTTCGAGGCACAGCCGGGCGACACCTATTTCTGCACCAGCGACATCGGCTGGGTGGTGGGCCACAGCTACATCATCTACGGCCCGCTGATTGCCGGCATGACCACCATCCTGTACGAAGGCCTGCCGGTGCGGCCCGACGCGGGCATCTGGTGGAGCATCGTCGAGAAATACCGGGTCACGCACATGTTCTCGGCCCCCACGGCGGTGCGCGTGCTCAAGAAGCAGGACCCGGCCTACCTGAAGAAATACGACATCCGCAGCCTGAAGGCGCTGTGGCTGGCGGGCGAGCCCCTGGACGAGCCCACGGCCCAGTGGATCAGCGACGCGCTGCAGGTGCCCATCATCGACAACTACTGGCAGACCGAGACCGGCTGGCCCATCCTCACGCTGTGCAACGGCGTGCAGAAGCAAACCTCGCGCTTCGGCAGCCCGGGCAAGGCCGTGTACGGCTACAACGTCCAGTTGATCGACGAGGCCACCGGCGAGGAGCTGACCCAGCCCAACCAGAAGGGCGTGGTGGCCATCGAGGGGCCGCTGCCCCCTGGCTGCCTGCAGACCGTGTGGCGCAACGATGATCGCTTCGTCAACACCTACTGGAAGAGCATTCCCGGCCGGCTGGTCTACAGCACGTTTGACTGGGGCATCCGCGATGCCGATGGCTACTACTTCATCCTGGGCCGCACCGACGACGTGATCAACGTGGCCGGCCACCGCCTGGGCACGCGCGAGATCGAGGAATGCATCGCCGGCCACCCCAATGTGGCCGAGGTGGCCGTGGTGGGCGTGGCCGACGCGCTGAAAGGCCAGGTCGCGATGGCCTTCGCGGTGCCGCGCGATGCCTCGGGCCTCACCGACGAGGCCGCGCGCCTGAAGCTGGAAGGCGAGGTGATGAAGCAGGTCGATACCCAACTGGGCGCCGTGGCCCGCCCGGCGCGCGTGCTGTTCGTGACGATGCTGCCCAAGACCCGCAGCGGCAAGCTGCTGCGCCGCGCCCTGCAGGCCGTGGCCGAGCGCCGCGACACGGGCGACCTGACCACCATGGAAGACCCCGTGGCACTGCAGCAGATCAAGGAACTGCTGGGCTGACGCGCGGCAATTTGCTCTTGATTTGATAGCTTCTAGCGCTTGATGGACGGGCGCTGGAAGCTTTTTTATTGCTTGATTCGATACGCCATCAGGCGGCTATCGCCGCCGCCGGTGGTACGGGCGCGGCGGCCTGGCTTGTGGCGCGCCATGGTGCGGGGGCCTGCCAGGCCTTCGCCCAGTCCATGAATTGCTCCACGGGCATGGGCATGGCGATGCAGTAGCCCTGCGCGTGGTGGCAGCCCATCTGCAGCAGTGCCAGGCCTTGCTCCACCGTTTCCACCCCTTCGGCCACGATGCCGCAGCCAAAGGAATGCGCCAGGCCGATCACGCCCTGCACAATGGCCCGGTCGCCCGCATCGCCCAGCATGCCGGCGACGAAGCTGCGGTCCAGCTTGAGGTGGTCCATGGGCAGGCGGCGCAGGTACGCCAGCGACGAGTAGCCCGTGCCGAAGTCGTCGAACGAGATCTGCATGCCCAGCGCACGCAGTCTGGTCAGCTCCCGCGCCACGTGGTCGATGTCGTAGAGCGCGGCGCTTTCGGTGAGCTCGATGGCCAGCAGCCGCGCCGGCACCGCGGGGTGCTGCGCCAGGCGCAACGCCATCCAGTCCGCAAAGCCCCGGCGGTGCAGGTGCTCGGGCGTGATGTTGATGCTGACGGGCAGTTCCAGACCCTGCGCCATCAGGCGGGCGATCTGCTGCAGCGCGGTGTCCACCACCCATTCGCCAAAACGCATCTGCAGCTCGGTGTGCCCTTCGATGAGGTGCAGGAAATGCACGGGCGACAGCAGGCCGCGCTCGGGGTGCTGCCAGCGGGCCAGGGCCTCGGCCCCCACCACGGTGCCCAGCCGCATGTCCACTTTGGGCTGCAGGAACAGTGTCAGTTCGCCACGCTGCAGCGCGCGCAGCAGTTCGCCGCACTGCTCGCGCCGCAGTTGCCGGGCGCGCTCCTCGGCGGCGTCAAAGCCATGGAAGCGGTTGCGCCCCGCCTGCTTGGCCGCATACATGGCCTGGTCGGCGTGGCGCAACAGGGTGTCGGCGTCGGCCTCATCGTCGGGGTAGAGGGTGTAGCCGATGCTGGCGGTGACCAGCACGCGCTCGCCGTCCAGCGTGTAGGGGGCCGCGACGCTCTCCATCACCGTATGCAGGCGCCGCTCGCATTCCTCGGCATGGGCCAAGCCCGACAGCAGGATCACGAACTCGTCCCCGCCCAGCCGCGCCACTGAGTCGCTCAGGCGCAGGGCGCGCTTGAGCCGCTCGGCCACCACCACCAGCAGCCGGTCGCCCGCCGCGTGGCCCAGGCGGTCGTTGACGGGCTTGAAGCCGTCCAGGTCCAGGTAGGCCACGCCCAATTGCTGGCCGCGCGCACGGCTGTGCTCCATGCCTGCGCGCAGCCGCCGCTCCAGCATCACCCGGTTGGGCAGGCCGGTGAGTGCGTCGTAATGGGCCATGCGCTCCAGTTGCCGCTCCTGCTGGCGCTGGCTGCTCACGTCGATGGACATGCCCACCATGCGCGCGGGCTGCCCGGCGGTGTCGTACGCCACCACCTTGCCCACGCTGCGGATCCAGCGGCCGCCGCCCTGGGGGGCAAGCACCTCGCAGGTCACGTCGAACGGTTTGTGCGGCTCCTGCAGGTGGCGCCGCAGCTCCTGGGTGACCACGTCGATGTCTTCCGGCGTGATACCCGACGCCCAGTGCACGGCAGCGCTGGCCCCGGGCTCCACGGGCGCCAGCCCGTACATTACGCGCCAGCGCGCGTCGCCCGTGACTTCGCCGCTGTGCAGGTTCCAGTCCCACAGGCCCAGCGCCGCCGCCTCGATGGTGAGCGACAGCAGTTCCTCGCGCTCGCGTACGCGCTGTTCGGTCTGCTTGCGCTCGGTGATGTCGTGCAGGCCGAACAGCCAGCAGGCCTCGCCGTTCACTTCGATGGGGCTCATGGACTGCAGCACGGTGCGCTTGTCGCCGCCGCGCGTGGTCAGTTCCAGCTCGTAGCCTACGAGCTGCCCTTCGGCCGTCGCCGCCTCCAGCAGCGCCGCGCGGGTGGGGGGCGGAGTAGATGCCCAGTTCCACCACCGTGCGCCCCACGGCTTCCTGGCGGGTGTAGCCCAGGGCCTGCTCCCACGCCGGATTCACGTCGAGGTAGGTGCCGTCCTCGCGGCGCGAGAACCCCAGCGGGTAGGGCAGCAGCTGGAAGATGCGCGCCAGCCGTTCTTCGGAAGAACGCAGCCGCTGCGCCGCGCGGCGCGGCTCGTCGATGTCCTGCAGGATGCCGCGCACGCGCACCACGCGGTCGCCCTCGATGATGGGCTCCCCGCGCACGCGCACCCAGACCAGGCGCCCATCGGCGCGCACGATCTCGATTTCCTGGCTCCACACAGTGCGCTTGCGCAGGCAGTCGCGCAGGGCTGCGTGCATGGCTTCCCGCCAGACGGGTGCGACGAACTGCTGCACGTAGTCGCGCGGCAGCGGCGTGCCCGGGTCCAGCCCGTGGATGTCGAAGCACACGTCGGACCAATAGGTGATGCCCTTGCCCGGCTCTTCCTCCCACACGCCCAGCCGCGCCATCCAGCCCGCCTGGCGCAGCAGGCGGTTGGCGGCGAGCAATTCATCGCGCACACGGCGCTCCTGCGTCATGTCGTGGAACACGAAGACCAGGCAGTCCTCGCCCTCAATGCGCGACACCCGTCCCGACATGAGGCCCGGCACTTCGGCGCCGTCGCGCAGCGCCGTCATTGGCAGGCCGCGGACCTCGCCCTGGTTGCGCAGCGCCTCGGTGAGGCGGGCGCGCTCCTGCGTGTCGCCCCACACGCCCAGTTCCATGGACGAACGCCCCAAAATCTGGTCGCGCGGCTTGCCCAGCAACCGCTCGAACGCAGGGTTCACGTCCAGGTAGCACCCGTCGGACAGGCGGGTGATGCCCGCGGCGTCGGGCAGAGTCTGGTAGACGGTGGTGTATTTGGCTTCGGACACGCGCAGCGCGTCGCGCATCTCGTGGTGCTCGGTGATGTCCAGGTCAATGCCGGCCATGCGCAGCACGCGTCCGGCGGAGTCGCGCTCCACCGCGTGCCCGCGCGAGACCACCCAGCGCCAGTGGCCCTCGTCATCGCGCATGCGCGACTCTGCATGGAAGCTCTCTTCCAGTCCGTCCTGCACGCGCTGCAGGTACGCGCCCAGGCGCTCGCGGTCGTCGGGGTGGCGCCGGGCGTTCCAGCGTTGCCATGACTCGCGCACATCGAAGGCGCGCAGCGGTGTGAAGTCCTCGTCGTCGGGGCTGTTGGCCAGGCCAAAAGCCCGGTAAAAGCGCCCGTGGTAGGTAAAGCGGCTGTTGCGCAGATCCCATTCCCAGCGCCCGCCGCCCGAGGCCTTGAGCACGCGCAGCAGCTCGTCCTCGTGCTGCCCCAGCGTCTGCAGCGACCGGGCCCGCGCACGCAGCAGCTCGACGGCGCCGCACAGCGCCACCACGCCGAAGGCGTAGCGCCAGGGAATGCCCTGCCACGGGGCCGATCCCCCCTGCGCGGCGAGGGCGCTGGCCGTCTCGGTCCAGGGCAGCAGCGCGGGCGGAGCCAGCACGGTGAGCGCGACCACCAGCGATATCGCCGTCAAGCGTGTCGAGCGCCCCAGCGGCCACGCCACCGCACAACGGCCCGAACAGGAACGCGGCGGAAACGATGATGGGCGGGTGGATGTACGCCACTCCGGGCGCGTCTAGGGCCTGTTCACACTATTTTTGCCAGTGCGAATGGCGTGAAAACCGCGCCAATCTAGGCGCGTGACGACGCCAAGGCCGGGGCCTTGGCTAGGAGGGCAACGACGAATGGCGCGGTTCTCACTCCGTTCCCTCCGGGTTGCGATCAAAAAGGGCCATTCGCGGCGTTGCCAAGCCTCGCTGGGGTAGCACCCCAGCTTCGTTTGGCGCCTTGCGCCTGGCCCTTTTTGATCGCAACGCATCTGGCAAAAATAGTGTGAACAGGCCCTAGCGGCATGCCCTGCAGGGCCACCAGCGTCGACGCAGCCCCGGCCACCAGGCCCAGCGCGATACGCACGCCGCGCGAGGGTTACAGCAGGACGGATTGCGGCAGCGCGGTCGCCCCGGCGATCAGCAGCAGGTGCACGATGCCGGAGAGGAACACCTCAGTGGGCATATCCCTCCTGTGCATCCGCGCGCTGGTCGTCCCCGCGGTCCCCGCCGTCCTGGCGCAATGGCGCAGCGCCCGCGGGCCGCGGCCCGGGGATGCGTGCAACGGCAGGGAATACGGCGAAGGCGCAAGGCGACATGTTTCAGAGTGTATTGCGCCCGGCGGTCCATGTGCGTGCCGCGCGTCGCGCAGCGGACCCGCAGGCGTCGGGTGAAACCCTGCCGCGGCGCGTCAGGGCGCCTTTGTACCCGGCCGCACCGCGCCGCCCACCAACCCCGTGGAGAGCGCCGTGCCGCACGCAATGACCACGCCGCAGCCCAGCATCCACGGCGTCACCGCTTCGCCCAGAAACACCGCGCCGTAGAACACTGCGAACACGGGCGCCAGGAAAGTCACGGCCAGCGCCCGGCTGGGGCCGGCATTGGCAATCAGGCGAAAGTAGAGGATGTACGCAATGCCCGTGCACAGCACGGCAATGGCGGCGATGGCCGCCCAGGCGCGCAGGCTCGGCGTCTGCGCGGGCCAGGCCCACCACATGGGCAGGGCCAGCCCGAGCGCCGCGCCCACCTGGCTGCCCGTGGCCGTGGCCAGTGGCGGAATGCCCACCAGGTAGCGCCGTGCGTAACTGGCGGCCACCGCATAGCAGGTGGACGCCAGCAGGCACGCCGCAATGGCCCAGCCCGCCTGACTGCCGCTGGCGCCCACGCCAGCCGGTGCGCGCCAGGCCAGCAGCGCCACGCCGACGAAGCCCAGCGCCAGCCCCGCCCAGCGCAGCCGGCTGATGCGGTCGCCCAGCCACAGCCAGGCCACCAGCGCGCCGAACAGCGGCACCGTGGCATTAAGAATCGATGTCAGCCCGGTGGCGATGTGCATCACCGCCCAGGCGAACAGCGCGAACGGGATCGCCGAGTTGATGAGCCCGGCGAACAGCACGGGCTGCCAGTGGCGCCGCAGCGCGGGCCATTCGCCCCGGTGCAGCAGGAAGGGCCAGAGGAACAGGGCGGCCATCAGCACGCGCAGCCCGGCCATGGGCAGCGGGCCGAACTCGGCCGCGCCCAGGCGCATGAAGAGGAACGACGCCCCCCACAAGCTGGACAGCAACACGAACTCGCCCACCCAGGCGGGCGCTTGGGGGGAGAGGGCCTCAGCGCTCGTGTGTGGTGCTGTCATGCGAAATTCAATAGAGGGGTGAAGGGAATAGCGCGGGCTTGCGGGCCCGACTCCAGCGCCAGCAGTGCCTTCTTGCGCGGCAGCCCCCCCGCGTAGCCGGTGAGGGCGCCCGCACTGCCGACGGCGCGGTGGCAGGGCACGACGACGCTGAGGGGGTTGCGCCCCACGGCCGCGCCCACGGCACGCACCGCGGTAGGCCGGCCGATCTGGCGTGCCAGCGCGCCATAGCTGGTGGTGGCGCCGTGCGGAACGGCCAGCAACGCCTGCCACACGGCCTGCTGGAAGGGTGTGCCGCCCGACAGGTCCAGCGGCAGATCGAACCGCGTGCGTTCGCCCCGCAGAAACTGCTGCAGTTGCTGGGCCGCCGCGCGCAGCACGGGATGCGCATCGTCTGTGGGCCACGCGGGCGCGGCATCCAGTTGCGCGGGCTGGTGGCGCTGGCCGTCGAACCAGAGCCCGACCAGGCCTTTCGCGCTGGCGGCCAGGCGCACGTCGCCCAGGGCCGTTGCGATGCGGCTTTGCACGGTGTCGCGGGGGTATTGCATGGTGAATCCTTCATTAACAGGCCGTTGAAAAAGTGCTTTTCGAACGCATCAGGGAC
>NZ_JSYI01000025.1:0-752 GCF_001023515.1 Diaphorobacter sp. J5-51
TCATTCGGTGTCCTTGAAAAGCTGCGCCACTCAACAAGCAGGCCATGCCCGCGATGATGGGACGCCCTCCCGATACCTTCCAATACTGTTTTTTGCTGTATCCCATACCATTTCAGCATCTTTACAGCACGAACGGGAGCCCCCATGGATTTGCGTGACCTGCGCCACTTTCTTGCCGTGGCCGAAGAGGGCCACATTGGCCGTGCGGCGGCCCGCCTGCATTTGTCGCAGCCGCCGCTGACGCGCCACATCCAGGCGCTGGAAGAAAAAATCGGCGTGCCGCTGTTTGTGCGCACCCCCAAAGGCATGCAGCTCACCGACGCCGGCCACACCTTGCTGCAGGAAACCCCCAACCTGCTCGCGCTGGCACAGCAGGCGCTGGAGCGCACGCGACTGGCAGGCCAGGGCCTGATCGGGCAGCTGGATGTGGGGCTGTTCGGCTCGGGCGTGCTGGATGTGATCCCACGCATCCTGGCGCGCTTTCACGAGGAGCGCCCCGAAGTCAAAATTGTTTTGCATAACCTGACCAAAGACGCCCAGCTGCAGGCGCTGCGCGAGCGGCGCATCAGCGTGGGCTTTAACCGTCTGGTGCCGCAAGAGGCCGACATCAGCATCGAAACCGTTCTGCACGAGCCGCTGGTGGTGGCCCTGGCGGCCAGCCACCCGCTGGCGGTGCGCCCCTCGCTGCGCCTGTCCGACCTGGAGGGCATGCCGCTCATCCTCTACCCCAACGTGCCCCTGCGCGGTCTGGC